>NZ_OZ208414.1:612500-912500 GCF_964507685.1 Tenacibaculum aestuariivivum | reverse complement strand
CAATCTAGTGTTGTGGTTTGATTAAAGATTAGAGAAAACGATATTGGGATGACATAAACAAAACAGAGGACTCGGTTGTGGTTTGATTAAAGATTAGAGAAAACGATATTAATTATCTATATATCTTAAATCCCTTACTTGTTGTGGTTTGATTAAAGATTAGAGAAAACGATATTTTAAGTCAGGTATTTTGCAATCAGCTTTTAGTTGTGGTTTGATTAAAGATTAGAGAAAACGATATTGTATTATTATTGATGCTGTTATAATACTGTGTTGTGGTTTGATTAAAGATTAGAGAAAACGATATTATTCAAAGGTTTTTATATATTTAGAAAAAGTTGTGGTTTGATTAAAGATTAGAGAAAACGATATTAAGTTAAAAATCTAGGGTCATCCCCTCTTTGTTGTGGTTTGATTAAAGATTAGAGAAAACGATATTATCAATCAGAAAACAATACCCGAACCTGTAGTTGTGGTTTGATTAAAGATTAGAGAAAACGATATTTTCCCCCTCTAAACTTCCCATTTGTTTATTGTTGTGGTTTGATTAAAGATTAGAGAAAACGATATTATGGGCAAGTTTCAAAGCAATTAGCGTTTGTTGTGGTTTGATTAAAGATTAGAGAAAACGATATTGGATATGAGCAATGTCTAGGAAGCAACTCGTTGTGGTTTGATTAAAGATTAGAGAAAACGATATTCATTGTTAAATTGTTGTAATACTTTACAACGTTGTGGTTTGATTAAAGATTAGAGAAAACGATATTTTTATTGCCAAAACAGAAGCAAAAGATTTAGTTGTGGTTTGATTAAAGATTAGAGAAAACGATATTTTCAGGTATTAGATGCACCGGCGGAAACTAGTTGTGGTTTGATTAAAGATTAGAGAAAACGATATTACATTCAAGACGTATTGAGTGAACACGCAGTTGTGGTTTGATTAAAGATTAGAGAAAACGATATTAGTAACTTATATACCCGTTGCTAGTACTCGTTTTAGTAATAAAATATCGTATAAAAAAATGCTTCTTATAAAGACATAATCGCTTTATTTGAAGCATTTTTTCATTTCTATTAAAACAACTCTAATTGTGAGGGGCTTGGTTCTTTTGGTTTTTGAACCTTACCCCAAAAATTCATAATATTACCATACTGTTTATCTGTAATTCTTAAAACACTTACCTTTCCAAAAGGGGGGAGTAAGTTTTTTATTCTTTTTTCATGTACATCAGCACTTTCACTACTAGCACAATGCCTCATATAAACAGAAAATTGCATCATTGTAAAACCATCTTTTAAAAGGTTTTTACGAAATTGTTGTGCATTTTTTCTGTCTTTTTTTGTTTCGGTAGGTAAATCAAAAAACACAAATAACCACATAATTCTATAAGCATTTAAATCCATAATTTAGGATAGATTAGTTTTCTGGTTTTTCCGTCAAAACACTGTTGTAGTGAGGTAGTAGTAGTGGTTAAAGCAACCATTAAAGGGCTTTTTTTATCTTGAAAATAAACTGTTTGTGTTAGTATTTTTAAAAGTTCGGCTTTAATTGCGGTTGTTAAATAATGTTCATCAAAATGTTTAATAATTTCTAAAACCTTCATGTCAATTAAAGGTCGGTATGGCTCCATAATATCATCAGCTAAACAAAAAGCATTGTATTTATTATGATGATGAATACCTAAGGTATTTAATAAACCACTGCCAGAAAGTGCCCTTGCAACCGCGGCTCTTAATATAATATACCCATAGTTTAAAAATAAATTAGGATAACATCCATAGCGTTCTCTTTTAAAATTAAAGTCAAATAAATGTTTCCAATAATAGGCAGCAGCAACCGCCTCTCTATTATCACTATCGCCACTTAAAACTTTAGAAGCATATTGTTTTAACGGACTATTTTTTTGCTTAACAATATTTATAACCTGAGCCTGATTTAAAATTTTAGCTTTTACAATTTGTTGCCACAGCTGTTTTTTTAAAGGTTCAGAAGCATTAATTTGATTTTTAAAGTGTTTGTGTTGTATATGATGATTGTCTAAATTTAAAAGCATACTTTGTGGCATGTGTTTGTTATTACAAAAAATAACACTTACATTATTGTTGCTTAGTTTTGATAAGGTTGGAATAGAAATATAGGTTTCCTGATTTTCAATAACAACAAAACCTATGTCTTCAATAGGAATACAGCTATCTTTATTTATTGTTTTAATAACTAATTGTTCATTTTTGGTAGTTAAAGAGCATTTGTTACCAAAGAAAAGAGTTCTTTTTATCATTTTTGTTATTAAAAATAAACAATATAAACAACGTAAAGTGTTACTAATACATAACTATTACCATTTTTATATTTCTTGTGGAATTATTTTAATGTGTTGTTATATAGTTTTTTAATGTTTGTTTTTTAGTTAACTAATAATTATTTTATTAAGTTTTTTGATGTGTAAATTAATTTTATATTAAATATAAAATACAGTAGCTGTTTTTCTATTTTCGAACTCGTTTTTTTAAAAGAAATATAAAATAGCTTTCAAATAAATATTATAATTAGAAATAAGCTTTTATGTAAAGGCAAGGTTTATTATTTAAGCGTATTCTTTTTTACTAAAAATATTTCAAAAATTAGTAAACATTGTAAAAAGTACATGAGTATTTAAAGCAAAAAAAACCGAAACAAGTAAATGTTTCGGTTTTTGCGGAGAAAGAGGGATTCGAACCCCCGGTCCTGTAACAGACAACGGTTTTCAAGACCGCCGCATTCGACCACTCTGCCATTTCTCCAGGCGTGCTATTTAGGTATTTCTAATAGCGGTTGCAAATATATAATTATTTTTAAATATAAAAAGCTTAAAACAGTTTTTTTTATTTTTTAAACATAGTTAAGTTATACTTGTTTAGTTTATAAATAAAAGTGTGTAAAATAAAAAAACCGAAACAAGTAAATGTTTCGGTTTTTGCGGAGAAAGAGGGATTCGAACCCCCGGTCCTGTAACAGACAACGGTTTTCAAGACCGCCGCATTCGACCACTCTGCCATTTCTCCAGGCGTACTATTAGGTATTTCTAATAGCGGTTGCAAATTTACAATCTTTTTTTTAATGTAAAAAGAAAAAAGCGGTTATATTTTAAAGTAAATAAATGTTTATTTATTTTTTAGTAGTTATTTTTTTAATTGTCAGTTTGTTACGTTTAAAAATATTTTTAATAAAAAAAAGAATACTAGTTTTTAAATTTTTTAGAGATAAACAAAAAATACAATTAGTGTTATATTTATACATGCTTTATTAGTTTTTAGTATTTTCATAAAGGAAATTATAATTTTTAAATTACTTTCGTTGTAAAATTAAGAAGCATGTTTAATTCATTTGGAAATATTTTAAAAGTAACTACTTTTGGGGAGTCACACGGAACCGCTATTGGAGGTGTTATTGATGGGTTTCCGGCAGGAATGGAGGTAGATTTTGATGCAATTCAACAAGAATTAGATCGACGTAAGCCAGGGCAATCTAAAATTGTAACTCAGCGTAAAGAACCTGATACTGTTGAGTTTTTATCAGGAGTTTTTGAAGGTAAAACTACAGGTGCTTCTATTGGCTTTGTTATAAAAAATACCAATCAGAAAAGTAAAGATTATAATCATAATACAAATGTATATCGACCTTCACATGCCGACTATACATATGATAAAAAATATGGTGTTAGAGATCATAGAGGTGGAGGTAGAACTTCGGCACGTGAAACTGCAAATTGGGTAGTTGCTGGAGCATTAGCAAAACAACTAATAAAACATATTAATATTGATGCCTTTACATCATCAGTAGGAGATATTTTTATTGATAAACCATATCAAGAGTTAGATTTATCTAAAATTGAAAATAATATTGTTCGTTGTCCTGATGAAAAATCAGCAGAAATAATGATTGCTAAAATTCATGAAATTAGAAAGGCTGGTGATACTATTGGAGGTACTGTAACCTGTGTTGTTCAAAATATGCCTATAGGATTAGGAGAACCTATTTTTCATAAACTTCATGCCGAGTTAGGTAAAGCAATGCTTTCAATTAATGCTGTAAAAGGTTTTGAATTTGGTAGCGGATTTTGCGGAGCTAAAATGAAAGGTTCTGAACATAACGATGTTTTTAATGAAGATGGAACAACACAATCTAATTTATCAGGAGGAATTCAAGGAGGAATTTCAAACGGAATGGATGTGTATTTTCGAGTAGCTTTTAAACCTGTAGCTACAATTATGACAAATCAACAAACCATAAATTCTGATGGTGAATTAACTGAAATTCAAGGTAAAGGTCGTCATGATCCTTGTGTTGTGCCAAGAGCTGTACCAATTGTTGAAGCTTTAGCTGCGTTGGTTTTAGCTGATTTTTGGTTGATAGATAAAATGCGTAAAATATAGTTGATTAAATATTAATTAGAAAATTGTTTTATTTTGAAGAGCTCTTTATCATTCTTTTTTGAGAAATTAGAAGATGAATTCGATAAAAAAATAACACTTAAAAGAAATGATTTTCTTATAAATAAAGGAGATTTAAATACTAATTTGTATTTAGTGAAAGAAGGAAGTTTACGAGTTTTTATTGATGATGATAATGAAGATCATACCATTAGATTTGGATATAAAAATTCGATAATCACAGCATTTGATTGTTTTTTAACTGAAAAACCAACTTCTTTTTACGTACAAGCACTTAAAAAATGTGAGTTGAAGGTAATTTCAAAAATAAATTACATACATTTTATAAATTCTAAAAAGGAATATCAGGATGTTTGGAACGTATTTTTAAATGATTTTATGTATCAACAAATAGAAAGAGAAATAGATTTAATTACCTATTCTCCTCAAAAACGTTTTAATAGGGTATTTAAAAGAAGTCCACAATTGTTTCAGGAAATACCTCAAAAGTATATTGCTTCTTATTTAAGAATGGCTCCAGAAACATTGTCTAGAATATTAAAAAATCTTGATTAGTATCAATATTTATTTTTATAAAAAAGCTCATATTTGAATTAAATTTCAAACATGAGCTTTTTTAATACCAAAGAATTATTATCAGAATTAAAACAAATTGTAGTTTCTCATATTAATTATGCAGAATCTTTAAAAAATAATACTACGGAAGAGTTAAAATATAAAAAAACAGCGTCATCATGGTCTGTTTTAGAATGTTTAGAGCATTTGAATTTATATGCAGAATTCTACAATAATGAAATCAGAAAAAGAATAGAAAAGTCTAATTATCAAAAATCAACAGTTTTTAAATCGGGATATTTAGGAAATAAATTTGCTTTAGATATGTTACCTAAAGAAGGAATGAAAACAATGAATGCCTTTAAAAGCAAGAATCCTATTTATTCAAAATTAGATGAAAAAGTTGTTTTAGTACGTTTTATTACACTTCAAAAAGAATTATTACAATTACTTGAATTATCAGAAGATAAAAATCTTACAAAGGTAAAAACTTCTACAACATTACCTATTTTAAAATTTAGGTTAGGAGATACTTTCCGATTTGTAATTAATCATAATCAACGTCATGTTGTACAAGCAAAGAACATTTATAAATAAAAAAAGCTCGAGAAATATCTCGAGCTTTTTTATATATGTAAGTTAAAAACTTATGCTAACATTGTAACAGGGTTTTCAACAAAAGTTTTTAATGTTTGTAAGAATTGAGCACCTACAGCACCATCAACCGTTCTATGATCACAAGCTAAAGTTAATTTCATTGTGTTACCAACAACAATTTCACCGTTTTTAACAACAGGTTTTTGTATGATAGCACCAACAGATAAAATAGCAGAATTCGGTTGGTTGATAATTGAAGTAAAACTTTCAATACCAAACATTCCTAAGTTAGAAACCGTAAAAGTACTTCCTTGCATTTCAGCAGGAGAAATTTTCTTGTTTCTAGCTTTACCAGCTAAATCACGTACTGAAGCACCAATTTGAGTTAAACTTAAAGCATCTGTATGTTTTACAACAGGTACAACTAAGCCTTCATCAACAGCAACAGCAACACCAATGTTAATATGGCTGTGGAATAATGTATTATTATCCGTCCAACTAGTATTTACATTTGGATGTTTTTTTAATGCCATAGCACACGCTTTTACAACCATGTCGTTAAATGATACTTTAGTATCAGGAACAGTATTAATTGTTTTACGAGATGCCATTGCGTTATCCATATCAACTTCAATGTTTAAATAGAAGTGTGGAGCAGAAAACTTAGAGTTTCCTAATGCTTTAGCAATTGCTTTACGCATTTGTGAATTTTTAACTTCACTAGTACTCTCTTCACCAGCAATAGCAAAATTGCTAACCGCTGATTGAGCAGGAGTATTAACTGGAGTTTCAGCAGCAGGAGTGTAGTTTTCTACATCCTTTTTAACGATACGTCCGTTTTCACCAGAACCTTTAATCGCTGTTAATTTAATTCCTTTATCCTTTGCTATTTTTTTAGCTAATGGAGAAGCAAATATTCTTCCTCCAGAAGTTGTTGTAGTTGCTGTTTCAGTAGCAGCTACTTTAATTTCTTCTTTAGGAGCTTCTTCTTTTTGAATAGCTTTTTCTTCTGTTTTTACAGAGGAAGTTGCACTTCCTGAATTTAATGCAGCAAGTACGGTAGCAACATCTGTACCTTCTTTACCAATAATAGCAAGTAAAGTATCTACAGGAGCAGCTTCGCCTTCTTGAACACCAATGTGTAATAAAACACCTTCGTTAAAAGATTCGAATTCCATAGTTGCTTTATCAGTTTCGATTTCAGCTAAAATATCACCCTCTTCAACGGTATCACCAACGTTTTTTAACCAAGAAGCAACAGTTCCTTCTTCCATGGTATCACTTAAACGAGGCATATTAATAACAATAGCTCCTGCTGGCATTGCTACTGCTTCACTTTTTACAGCTACTTCTTCGTTAGAAGTTGTTTCAGCTTTAGGAGCTTCTTCAATTTTTGCAGTAGTAGTTCCATTTAATAAAGCTGAAATATCTTCACCCTGTTCACCAATAATAGCTAATAAAGTATCGACAGGAGCAGCTTCACCTTCTTGAACTCCAATATGTAATAAAACACCTTCGTGAAAAGATTCAAATTCCATGGTAGCTTTATCAGTTTCAATTTCAGCTAAAATATCGCCTTCTTCAATTCTGTCACCTACATTTTTTAACCAAGAAGCAACAACTCCTTCTTCCATCGTGTCGCTTAAGCGAGGCATGTTTATAATTGTGGCCATGGTTTACTTAGATTTTATAAATGGATAATCTTCTTGCTCGTACACCATATCGAATAACTGATTAGCTTCTGGATATGGAGAATCTTCAGCAAATTTTTCACATTCACTTACAGATTGCTTTACTTCTTTCTTTATATTTTCAATTTCTTCGTCAGAAGCATATGCATTTTCTTTAATAACATCTAGTACTTGGGTAATAGGATCAATTTTACGATATTCTTCAACTTCATCTTTAGTACGATAATGTTGAGCATCCGACATTGAGTGGCCTCTATAACGGTACGTTTTCATTTCTAAGAAAGTTGGACCTTCACCACGACGTGCTCTTTGAATAGCTTCATCAACAGCTTCAGCAACTTTAATAGGATTCATACCATCAACAGGACCACAAGGCATTTCATATCCTAAACCAAGTTTCCAAATATCAGTATGATTAGCGGTTCTTTCAACAGAAGTACCCATTGCATATCCATTGTTTTCAACAATAAATATTACAGGTAACTTCCAGTTCATAGCCATATTAAAAGTTTCATGTAATGAACCTTGACGAGCAGCACCGTCACCAAAACAACATAGTGTTACTGCATCATTACCTTTATACTTATCACCAAAAGCTAATCCAGCTCCTAACGGAATTTGACCACCAACAATTCCATGACCTCCATAAAAACGAAATTCTTTTGAGAAAATGTGCATTGATCCACCCATACCTTTAGAGGTACCTGTAGCTTTTCCATATAATTCGGCCATTACACGTTTAGGATCTTCACCCATACCAATTGGTTGTACATGGTTACGGTATGCCGTAATCATTTTATCTTTAGATAGGTCCATTGCATGCAATGCACCTGCTAAAACAGCCTCTTGACCGTTATATAAGTGTAAAAAACCTCTTACTTTCTGTTGAATGTAAACAGCTGCTAACTTATCTTCAAACTTTCTCCAGAAAAGCATGTCTCTATACCAATTGATATAGGTTTCTTTGGTGATTTTATTCATTATATATTAGTTGTTTATTTAAAGTTTGTTTGTTACGCTTACATTAAAAACGTAGCTACAAAAGTAAGTAGTTTTTAGTAAACTTAAAAAAGTTCTTGTTAAAAATTATAGCAAGCTTTTTTGAGTACTTAAACAGCCTAATATTTTTATTTTTGTTTGGCTATTATTATAAATGCTTTTGCACCTGTTGCTAAATTCCATTGATTGGCTGATAATAAGGCTCCATCCTCATTAAAAATTTTAAAACCAGCAGTATTTGGCCCTGAACTACCTTGGTTTAAAGCTAAAATTTCAATGGTATTTATTCCTTCATCTAAAGTAATTTTAAAAGATTGGTAGCGTTGTTTAAGAATTAAGTTGCTAACCACTGGTGTGTCATTTACAAAAATAGAAACTTTATCACCATCAGGGTATTGAAAATCTCTACAAATAATGGTTACCATTTTAGCTTTTGTACTAAAGCTACCTAAATCCTGATCAATAACAGGGTAGTTATACATCCCGTTTATTTTTTGAAAACCATTTAAGTATTGCTCTTCTGCTTGTTTAGCTTTGGTTAAAATACCTTTGTTTTCGAAGTCGTTTTCTGCTTGCTTTTTTTGAATTTGTTGCTGTTGTTTGGTGTGTGCTGTTTTAAAACCATCATTATTTTTAAATTCTAATGATTTTGGTTTTTTTACTTCTTTAGCAGTAGCAGGTATGCTACCAAAAGAACCTGTATTGTTTTTATTATTTCCAAAAGAATCATCAAGTTGTGCAAAACTATGCGAACTTATACTTACTACAAAAATTACTATAAAAAAATGTATCGTTTGTTTTATCATATCAAAATAAATCTGAGCAAATATAATGCCGTCGTTTTTTGTATTTCTCAATAAAGCGTTAAAACATATTTATTTGAAGCAATTTCCCGCTTTTCGCACTCGCTTTTTTTATTTTTTGAAAAATAAAAAAGAGCTCAAACAATTGCTACAATCGGGGGCTAGGCATTTTTGCTGTTTTTTTGTAATTATCTAAAATTAAAAAACTTTTTATTTTTTTTTTTTAAACTAAAACCCGCCAAATAAAATAACATCCTTTATTTAACAGGGAAACTAAAATAAGTTTTAGGAAAAGGTTCAAATCTTAAGGTAAAATGCCACCATTCTTTAGGATAAGGTCTGAAATTATGTTTACGCATTACAGTTTGTAATAATTGTCTATTTTGTTTTTGTTTTTCGGTTAAATTAGGATAATTAATATGTGAAGAAATTCCGAAGAAATCAAATGGACTTCCCATATCTAATTCGTTTCCAGTTTTTAAATCAATAATAGTTAAATCGACAGTACTACCTCTTGAATGACCTGATTTTGAAGCTATAAATCCTTTTTGAAATAAATATTTTTTATCAATACTAGGATAGTATTGTTGTTTCATTAATGTGTCATTTATGACATGAGACCATTTTACAAAGTGGGTTACTGCCCTTTGTGGACGATAGGCATCAAAAATTTTTAAACTTAATTCTTTTTTTAATAGTTCGTTTTGTACTTTTTTTAAGGCTCTTGCTGTTTGTGTTGTACTTATAAGCACTGCTTCTTCATAGCCATTAATAGACGTTCCAACAAAATTATTATTAGTGCAATATTTTAATTCTTTCTTTATTGAAGGAATTAAATCTTTTATATAAGAAAAGCCTGTAGGTAATTGTTGTGATTGAACAAGACCTGAAATAAAAAATAATAAGAGATACATGTATTTCATTACGTGAAAATAAGTAAATAGTTTAATATACACATTAATTATAATAAAATGATGAGACGCTTTTTATGATATTGTTATTTAATTATTGTGTTTTTTATTAATAATTTTTGTTGTATTGATATTTTGAAAGTTTTTCTATATAAATAGTAATATGAAAGTTATTGAAAAATAAAATATTGAGTTTTTAAATTTATCTAAAACTGAAGTTTTAGGGGGAAGAAGGATTAGCTTAATAGGTTTTTAGACTTAAAAAGAGCTTTAGTACTGTGTAATTTAGAAAAAGTAAAAGTAAAGCAAAATTGTAACGGGTCTTGTAAGCATTCCTTTTACTATTTTTTTTGTTAAAGATTGTGCAAATTTTGTCTAATAAACACTCAATGGGTTTGTTCTATATACATCTCCATAAATAATAGTTGGTTTTACACATCTGCTACCATAGCTTTGTACCCGCCCTTTTTTTGTAAAAGCAAACCCAGCTAATTGTTCTCCAAAATATTCTACCATATCATTGCGTTCAAATTTACCATGTACTAATACATCAATGTCAATTTCTTCTTGCCAACGAATAGGTTTTTTGTTTCATTTTTTAATAAAACATCATATTCAGTAGCTGAAGTATCGCCTTTTTTATATTTAGCTCTCCAGCTTCTGACTTCTTTAGTTTGTGGAAAAGAGCCAATAGTGGTAGTTGGAAATAAAGGTAGTTTTAAGGCTTCTTTTTGTGAAATCTTACGAGTTGAAAAAGGATTATTCCTTTTAGAATCTATAGTTGTTATAGCATTTACTCTATTTTTTACCTTTGTATTATGAATCAGTTTAGAAACTGTACGACTTTCAATTGCTTTTTTATTAGTTTCTAATTTAGCTTTTGTTTCTTTACTTAGGTTTTCATAAATTAACTTTTTTAAAGTAACCACTTCCTTAATTTTTTGTTTAGCAAAAGCCATTCATTCTTTAATCTCAGGTGATAGTATTTTTTCATTATCTTCTAAATCTAAATCACAAGGTGAATGTAAAAGTGAGCAAGAAGGTGCAATTAAAATTCGTTCTTTTCCTATTTTATTTATTGCTTCTTTAATAATAGATAAAGATTGTTCAAAATTATGTTTTCCAAACATTTCTTCCGTTTACAATGCCTAAAGACAGGCATAGTTCTTCTAGAATTAAATTTAAAACATCATGTAATTGTTCAGGACAGCGTACCAAAATCAATATGTAAAGCATAAACAGGTAATGTTGTTGCTAAAAAAATATTGTCTTTTAAACCATTAAAATAGGTTGCTACTAATATTTTTAGGTATGGAAACTCTTTTTTTAATGTTATATATACAAATTTGTATGCTTCTCTTGCTTTTTCATTAATATATAAGGTTAAAAAAGGTTCATCAAACTGTATCCATTTTACTCCTAAGGTTGTTAATTTTTTTAAAATATCAATGTAAACAGGTAGTAGGTTTTACTTAAATATAATTTATTAAAATCATTATCTTTTTCTTTTCCTAAGAGTAAATAAGAAACTAAACCAATAATGACAGGTTTGGCATCTATACCAACTTTTTTAGCATTTAAAAATTCATTGATAATTTTATTAGAAAAAAGTTTAAATTCCTGATTTTTATAAAATTCAGGAACTATGTAATGATAATTGGTATCAAACCACTTAGTCATTTCCATTGCAGTTATATCTAAGCCATCTTTTTGATAATCTCTTTTCATTGCAAAGTATAAATCGAGTTTGTTACTTGAATTTCTTAAAGCTATTTCATTATAGCGTTTTGGAATAGCTCCAACAGTTTAAAGACATGTCTAAAACATGGTCATAGTAATAAAAATCATTACAAGGAGTAAGATCTATTCCTGCGTCTTGTTAAATTTTCCAGTTTCTAAAAGTAAGGTTTTCTCTTATCTTTTGTAACTCTTCAGTTAAAATTTTGCCTGACCAATATTGCTCGCAGGCTTTTTTGAGTTCTCTGTTGCTACCAATTCACGGATAGCCAAGATTGTGCGTTTGCATTTTCTTTTAACTTTTAAGTGATTAATTAAAAACTCTTTTGTAAAACTTCATAATGTTTTTTTTGAGAAGAAGTTTAAAGAAAGAAGAATTATAAAAATCAATAAGATACAATTATTCTATGAGGGTTAATTGGCTTATGAAAATGCATTTTTCTGACTAAAAGCTTCAAACCGCGAAAGCATTGTCAATTCGGAATAGGCAGGTTTCCTGACTTAATAACAGTTTTATTTTCCTTCCCATTTTATTTATTTTAGAACAGTGGGTTTTATTAATAAAACTTTTTTGTGTTACATACAGTTGCGCGACAGTTAGTGATTTACACACGATTGCCTATTAATTTACAATTAAGTAAAATCTTTCCGTTAAATGAAGTATGTAAAGAACTTATTAGAACAAATATCGCTATAATTTTATAAGAGTGTAGTTTTTTTAGTGTAAGTTATATGTTTAAATTTATTTTATAAAGTTAATTGTAAAAGGATAGGTGTAGTTTTTACCTTTATTAGCTTTTATAGATGCTATAATAATTAACATAATTTTACTTATTGATATAAGGCAGCATAAAAAAACTGTTACAATTAAGCTTATCAAGGCAAACATATTTTTATAAATTATACTAGTTTCGAAATTAAAAGTTGTTTCATTATAAAGGTCTAAAAAGCTCCCAAATAAAAAACCGAATAAGAGTACGAAAAATAGAGTGCTAACTATAAAAAAATATAAACTAAAGCTTAAATTAAAGTTTATGGCCGCTTTGCCTTGTTTATCTAAAAAAGGATCTTTGTTTTTTAAAATTTGCCATAAAATTAAAGGAGCTAGAATACTTCCAAAAGGAAACATATATCCTGCAAAAGCGGATATATGTATTAGTAAAGCATCGGTGTGTGTGTAGTTTTGCATATTTATGTGTTTAAAGGGCTAATACTCTACAAATATATACTTTTCTAAGAGGTTATAGTACAAGACACATGCTCATCTACTAGCTTTTAATTAAGAGCTAGTAGATAGTTTTAATTGTAAAAAAAGTTTTAAAAAATTAGTAAATTGCTCGTAAATACTCATAAATATGAAATTCACACCTTTAAAAATTAATTTATTTACTTTCTTAAAATTACCATCAGCTTATATCTGTGGTGTTAGAGTATTATTTATTTCGGAAGAGAAATCACTAGTTAAAGTAACGCATCGATGGATTAATCAAAACCCTTTTAAGAGTATGTTTTGGGCGGTACAAGGTATGGCAGCTGAATTAGCTACTGGTATTTTAGTAATGCAAGCTATTGATAAATCAGAAAAAAAAATTTCTATGTTGGTTACAAATATGAATGCTACTTTTACTAAAAAAGCTAAGGGTAAAATTAGTTTTGAGTGTGATGATGGCGAGGCAATAACAAAAGCTATTCAAAAATCAGTAAACACAGGTCATGGGCAAACTGTTATAGTAACTTCTAAAGGTATTAATGATGACGGGGTATTAGTGTCTAAATTTCAATTTGAATGGAGTTTAAAAGTAAAGGCATAGTAAAATATAAAAATATAATTATGAATGCACATGAAATCGACTATCGCATTTTTGAGAAGAAATGCAGTATGTTGAAAATTGAGTTAGATCTAGAATAAAGTATAATTGCGGAGAGTGGAAGGATGATGCTATAAGAATAAATACTATTTTAAGCGATGGTTCTAGTCAGGAAAAAGGATTGTTAGCTAAAATATTTTTAGCAGGGAAAAGAATTCTTTCAGGAGAGAATTTATTTATGACTGTTTTTACAAATAAAGGACTTGGAAAAAACAAGTTTCATTTGCTTCACCTTATTCGGGGAAGATTGTTACTGTAGATTTATATGTTAAAAAGATGCTTTTTTATGTGCTACTAAAGGTGTTTCGATAGGGATAGAATTTTCAAAGCGATTAGGGCGTTGATTATATGGAGGAGAGGGTTTATTATAGAAAAATTAGAAGATGATGGTATGGCATTTATTCATGCAGGAGCTATTATGGCTTAAAAAGAATTAGGGTGTGGAGAGGTTTTAAAAGTAGATACAGGTTGTATTATAGGTTTTACAAAGGGTATAGATTATAATGTTGAGTTTATAGGTGGTGTAAAAAGTACGGTATTTATCGGTGAAGGTTTGTTTTTTGCAAAGCTTCAAGGACCAACTATGGTATGTATTTAATCATTACCTTTTAGTCGACTAGCAGAGCGTATGTTAGCAATGGCTCCTCAAAGGGGGGTGATAAAGGAGAAGGCAGTTTTTTTGGCAGTATTGGTAATATTTTAGATGGAGATAATAGGTTTTAGTATAAAATAAAAAACCACTAATTAGTGGTTTTTTATTTTATGATTGATATTTTAAATACCTAATTCATCGAAAATGTTAATTAATTTTTCGCCTTGTGAAGGAGTAGGAGCGTTAGGGCTTACAATATTTCCATCAGGGTCAATAATAATAAATTTAGGTAATCCTTTTATTAAAAATTTTTGAGCCCATTCTAAGTCTGCTAATTTCTCTCCACTAAATAATTGTATACCTGTCATTTCTCTATCAACAATTGTTTGTTTCCATTTTTCGTATTGATTTTTATCATCAACACTAATACTTACAAATTCTATGTTTTTTCCATGGTATTCTTCTTCTAGTTTTTTTAGTAAAGGTATTTCTCTTTTACAATAAGCGCACCATGTAGCCCAAACATCTATGTAAAGGTATTTTCCTTTACCTATTAAATCATCAAAAGAAGTTGTTCCTCCTGCATAATTTTCAAAATCTTTGAATTTAGGAGATGGTTGTCCTTTTGCAGTAGCTTTTAAAGCGTTATAACTTTTAGTAATTTCATCTTTATGATTTTTATTAGTAGAGTATGTCATAAATTTATCATGAAACTCTTTTAAATTATCAGTAAAGGTTATACCATTTTTAGCATTTTTATATAATAAATCATTTTTTATAATACTATCATTAATTTTAGTCTGTACTGTTTCTAAATAAGTTAAATAGTAATCATTACCTTCCTCTAATTTTTCTTTAGTGATAAAATCTAATTGAGTTTCTAACATCTTGCGGTATGAATAAGAATTGATGTAATCATCTCCATTACTATAGTTAAAATTTTCGAGTGGGTCAGGGTAATTTTCTGAAACAGAAAAATCTTCATTATCAGTTAAAGTGGCATAATAATCTTGATAGTTACTTAAATTTCTTAAGTATTCATAATCAATATTTTTAACTTCAGTTTTTAGAAAATCAGCAGGTAAGTTATTAGAAATAGATAGCTCTGTTAAAGCATCCTTGTATTCTTGCATTTTTTCTAAAAAATCATCTTCACTTAATGAAAATAATCTATTAGCATTTATTAAAATCTCTGAAAATTTCTTCTTTTTTTGAATAAAATAAGTGTTGATATTGGCATTTGTCCCTTCAAATTTAATTGAATCAATATTTTTATAATCAAAAATAACAGTTGTATTTACTGTGTCAGTAAGATATAAATTAATAGGTTTTTTATAAGCGATTAAAGTGTAGTAACCATTTTTATCAATTTTTAAAGTATCTAAAAAAGAACTTGTTTCTTTATTAAACTTTATTTTTTTTTCAAAATTAAACCCAGTTAAAGTGACGTCTCTTTTTTTGAAGTTTTCAATTTTACCAGATAAAATAAGGTAATCTTTTATTGGTTTTTCTTTTTTACAAGAAATAATGGTAATTATTATGAGACCAAAAAGTATTATTCTTTTCATCGTTTACAGTTTATTATGAATAAGGGTTTAAAAGTGTCGAAGTTACTTTTTTTAGATTTTTTATCAAAGAATTTAACAGAATTTTAAGTAAGCTGTAATGCTTTTGAAATTTAAGTATCTTTCGCTTTAAATATATGTTTTTAAAATAAAACTCCCAAGTATATGCTTGAGAGTTTTATTTTTTATTCATCTATCTCAGTTCGAGATTCTTCAGGTTTTTCCCCTTTTTTAATATTTATAATTAATTTGTTGCTTTTAGGGTCTAGATCCATAGAAATGGTATCTCCTTCATCTAGCTTAGAGTTAACAATTTCTTCAGCTAAAGCATCTTCAATATATTTTTGAATAGCTCTTTTTAGAGGTCTGGCACCATATTTTTTATCAAAACCTTTGTCAGCGATATAGTCTTTTGCTTTTTCACTTAATATTAGTTTGTAGCCTAAATCAGCAATACGGGTTAGTAATTTTTCTAATTCAATATCAATAATTTTATGAATATCTTCGCGTTCTAATGAATTAAAGATAATTACATCATCAATACGATTCAAAAATTCAGGAGCAAATGATTTTTTTAGTGCACCTTCAATAATACTTTTAACATGAGAATCTTCTTGCTCTTTTTTAGAAGCGGTTCCAAAACCAACTCCAGCACCAAATTCTTTTACTTTACGAGCGCCAATGTTAGAGGTCATAATAATAATAGTGTTTCTAAAATCAATTTTTCTACCAAGACTATCAGTAATATGCCCATCATCTAAAACCTGTAAAAGCATATTAAAAACATCAGGATGTGCTTTTTCAATTTCATCTAATAGAATTACAGAGTATGGTTTTCTTCTAACTTTTTCAGTTAACTGTCCGCCTTCTTCATAACCTACATAACCTGGAGGTGCTCCTATTAAACGAGAAATGGCAAATTTTTCCATATACTCACTCATGTCAATTCTAATTAATGAGTCACTAGAGTCAAATAATTCACGTGCTAAAACTTTAGCTAATTGTGTTTTACCAACCCCTGTTGATCCTAAGAAAATAAATGAGCCAATTGGTTTGTTAGGGTCTTTTAAGCCAACACGATTACGCTGTATTGCTTTAACTACTTTGGTAACAGCTTCATCTTGACCAATAACTTTACCTTTAATCATATTTGGTAAATCAGCTAAACGATGACTTTCTGCTTCGGCAACTCTATTAACGGGTATCCCTGTCATCATAGAAACAACTTCAGCAACATTATCTTCAGTAACAATTTCTCTATTTAATTTAGATTCTTCTTCCCATTGGTTTTCAGCAGAAGCTAATGCTGTTTCCATGTTTTTTTCATCATCGCGAAGCTTTGCAGCTTCTTCATATTTTTGACCGCTTACGGCTTTTGTTTTATGTTCACGAATTTCTTCTAACTTAGCTTCTAACTCTAAAATTTGTTGTGGTACTACAATGTTTGTAATATGAATTCTAGATCCTGCTTCATCTAAAGCATCAATAGCTTTATCGGGTAAAAAACGGTCTGTCATATAACGGTTGGTAAGTTTTACACAGGCCTCTATAGCTTCATCTGTAAATGACACTTGGTGGTGTGCTTCGTACTTTCCTTTAATATTATGTAAAATTTGTATGGTTTCTTCAACAGTTGTAGGCTCTACAATTACTTTTTGAAAACGACGTTCTAAGGCACCATCTTTTTCAATATTTGTTCTAAATTCGTCTAGAGTTGTAGCTCCAATACATTGAATTTCACCTCTGGCTAAGGCAGGCTTTAGCATATTTGAAGCATCTAATGATCCTGTTGCACCTCCAGCTCCAACAATGGTATGAATTTCGTCGATAAATAAAATGATGTCATCATTTTTTTCTAATTCATTCATTAAAGCTTTCATGCGTTCTTCAAACTGACCTCTGTATTTTGTGCCAGCAACTAAGCTTGCTAGATCTAAAGAAACAATTCGTTTATCAAATAAAATTCTTGAAACCTTTCTTTCAACAATTCTAAGCGCTAAACCTTCTGCTATAGCAGATTTACCAACCCCTGGTTCACCAATTAACATTGGATTATTTTTTTTACGTCTACTTAAAATTTGAGAAACACGTTCTATTTCTTTTACACGTCCAACTACAGGGTCTAATTTACCTGAAGTAGCTAATAATGTTAAATCGCGTCCAAAATTATCTAAAACAGGAGTTTTTGATTTTTTAGCTTGTTTTCCTTTTGGGTTTTGTTGCCCAAAAGGGTTTGTGTTGCCATCTTTAGATTCGTCATCAGATGGTGTTTCTGCTATTGGAGATGAAAAATTATCTTCAAGGTGAAGTTCTTTGTAAAGCGCTTTAACATCCTCATATCCTACGTCATATTTTTGAAGTAGTTTTGTTGTAGGGTCATTTTCATTACGTAAAATACATAATAATAAATGTACTGTATCTATAGCGTTACTTTGATATAACTTAGCCTCTAAAAACGTAGTTTTTATTGCTTTTTCTGCTTGTCTTGTAAGGTGCAAGTTCTTTTTTTCGGTACTTGCTATTGATAAGGTAGTCGGGTTTAATTTTTCTAATTTATTACGCATTAAACCTAAATCTACATCAAGAGTAGTTAGTATTTCAATAGCTTTTCCGTCTCCTTTTTTAATCAAACCTAATAATAAATGTTCTGTTCCAATAAAGTCATGACCTAAACGTAAGGCTTCCTCTTTACTGAAAGTAATAACATCTCTAACTTGTGGTGAAAAATTCTCGTCCATAAATTTAATTTGTATAAGTGTAAAGTTAGTAAGTTTTTTTCAAAAAAATAACAAAAATGGTATCAATAGTTTTTAATAAGAAAATTAGTTGTTAGTATGTTGCTATTTTTATGGGTTTAATTTGTTTATAAGTATCGTTAAAACAATAGCTAATTTTTTGTGTAAAACCTGTCATTATGTTACCTTGCAATGTTTTAAGAAACACGGTTGTAATTATTGTGTTTTTTAGTGATTTTTATGAAGTGTAAAATTCACCTTTTTAATAAATGATGATAACTAATATTTTAAAGAATTATATATGGCAGATGGCGAAAAGTTGATCCCTATCAACATTGAAGAGCAAATGAAATCAGCCTACATTGATTACTCAATGTCGGTTATTGTGTCAAGAGCATTACCAGATGTAAGAGATGGTTTAAAACCTGTTCATCGGAGAGTTTTATTCGGTATGCATGAACTAGGGATTAAGGCAACCGGATCATATAAAAAGTCAGCAAGAATTGTAGGAGAGGTGCTTGGTAAGTATCACCCACATGGAGATACTTCAGTGTATGATTCTATGGTTCGTATGGCGCAAAATTGGAGTGTACGTTATATGATGGTTGATGGGCAAGGTAACTTTGGTTCTGTTGATGGAGATTCTCCGGCAGCAATGCGTTATACAGAGGTTAGAATGCAGAAAATATCAGAAGATATGTTAGCTGATATTGAAAAAGACACCGTTGATCATCGTTTAAATTTTGATGATACCTTACAAGAGCCAACAGTATTACCAACTCGAATTCCTAACTTATTAGTCAATGGAGCATCGGGTATTGCAGTAGGTATGGCTACAAATATGGCGCCTCATAACTTAACAGAAGTTGTTAATGGTACTATTGCTTATATTGAAAATAGAGATATTGAGATAGAAGAATTAATGGAACACATTAAAGCTCCAGATTTTCCTACAGGAGGAATAATATATGGCTATGAAGGTGTTCGAGAGGCTTTTAAAACTGGTAGAGGACGTATTGTAATGCGTGCAAAAGCTACTATTGAGGAGGTTAAAGGAAGAGAATGTATTATTGTTACTGAAATTCCTTATCAGGTTAACAAAGCAGAAATGATTAAAAAAACTGCCGAGTTAGTTAATGATAAAAAACTAGAAGGAATTGCAAATATACGTGACGAGTCTGATAGAAACGGAATGCGTATTGTATATGTTTTAAAGCGTGATGCAATACCTAACATTGTATTAAATAAATTATTTAAATACACCCAACTACAAACGTCGTTTAGTGTAAATAATATTGCATTGGTAAATGGGCGTCCTGAGCAGTTAAACTTGAAAGAATTAATTCATTATTTTGTTGAGCATAGACATGAGGTTATTGTTCGAAGAACAGAGTTTGAATTAAAGAAAGCAGAAGCTAGAGCTCATATTTTAGAAGGGTTAATTATTGCTTCAGATAATATTGATGAAGTAATTAGAATTATACGTGCCTCTAATAATGGTGATGAAGCTCGTGAACGTTTAATTGAACGTTTTGAATTGTCAGAAATTCAAGCCAAAGCAATTGTTGAAATGCGTTTACGACAATTAACAGGGCTGGAGCAAGATAAATTACGAGCAGAGTATGATGAAATAATGTTAACTATTATTGATTTAAAAGATATTTTAGCTAATGAGCCAAGACGTTATCAGATAATTACTGATGAGTTGACACTTGTTAGAGATAAGTATGGAGATGAGCGTCGTTCAGAAATTCATTATGCAGGCGGAGATATGCGTATAGAGGATATGATTCCAAACTCTAAAGTAGTGGTAACAATATCTCATGCAGGGTATGTAAAACGAACAAATCTTGACGAATATAAGGTTCAAAATAGAGGTGGTCGTGGTCAAAAAGGAGCTACTACTCGTAATGAAGATTTCTTAGAACATTTATTTGTAGGAACAAATCATCAGTACATGATGTTCTTTACACAAAAAGGAAAAGTATTTTGGATGCGTGTGTATGAAATACCGGAAGGAGGTAAAAACACCAAAGGTAGGGCAATGCAAAATCTAATAAATATTGAGCAAGATGATAAGGTAAAAGCATTTTTAGTTACTGAAGATTTAAAAGACGAGGCATATATTAATAGTCGTTATGTAATTATGGCTACTAAAAAAGGACAAGTTAAAAAAACATCTCTAGAGCAGTACTCTCGTCCAAGAACTAATGGTATTAATGCTATAACTATTAAGGATGGAGATGAGCTTTTAGAAGCAAAACTTACAACAGGAGATAGTCAAGTTATGTTAGCTTTAAAATCAGGTAAATCTATTCGCTTTGAAGAAGCTAAAACACGCCCAATGGGAAGAACAGCATCTGGAGTTCGTGGGATAACTTTACAGCATGATAACGATGAGGTAATAGGTATGATTGCTGTAAACGATATGGAAAGTAATATTTTAGTTGTTTCAGAAAAAGGATATGGTAAACGATCTAAACTAGAAGACTATCGTATTACAAACCGTGGAGGTAAAGGTGTTAAGACTTTAAATATATCAGAAAAAACAGGAGAGTTAGTTGCTATTAAAAATGTAGATGACTCAAACGATTTAATGATTATTAATAAATCAGGTTTAACAATTCGTTTAGCCGTAGAAGATTTACGAGTTATGGGGCGTGCAACTCAAGGTGTACGTTTAATAAACATTAAAGATAATGATAGTATTGCTGCTGTAGCAAAAGTAATGCGTGAAGAAGAAACTGTTGAAATTCAAGATGAAGAAAACGGCACGGAAATTGAAAATGAAACAAACGAAGATCAAGAACAATTATAAATAAACAACAACTAAAAATGAAAAAACAATTATTAATGCTTTCTTTAGGTTTACTGTCATTAGGTTTATTGGCACAAAAATCAGAATTAAAAATAGCAGAGAAAGCTATAAAAAAGCAAGATTTTAAAAGTGCGATTACTACATTAAACTCTGTAGAAGGGGCAGTAATGATTAACGACGAAGATAAATATAAATCTAAATTTTACTTCTTAAAAGGTAAAGCATTAGCAGCCCAAAAAGACTATGAAAATGCAGCAAAAGCTCTTAACGAGTTATTAGCAATGGATAAAAATAAATATACCGAAGAAGCTAAACCTATCTTAGGAAATATTATTCAAGAGGTGTCAAATAAAGCTGTTGATTTATATAATAATAAAAAAGATTATAAAAATGCCGCAGATAATTTTTACTTAACATATATGTTGAGTCCAAAAGATACTTCATTTGCTTATAATGCGGCAATTTCTGCAACACAAGCTAATGATTATGACGCAGCTATAAATTATTATAAAGAGTTAAGAAAGGTTGGTTATACAGGTGTTGAAATATCATATTTAGCTACAAGTAAGTTAACAGGTAAAGTTGAAGACTTAGGGTCAAAACAAAATAGAGATTTATTAGTAAAAACTAAGCAGTATACTAATCCTGAAAATAAATCATCAGAACCTAAAACTGCAATCATAGTTAAAAACATAGCCTTATTGTTAAAAGAACAAGGTAAAACAGATGAGGCTATAGAAGCTTTAGCTGAAGCCAGAAAAGAAAATCCTGAAGATTTAAATTTATTATTAAATGAAGCAGAGTTATACGTTGAGCTAAAAAAAATGGATAAATTTGGAGATTTAATGAAAGAAGCAGTTGCTTTAGATCCAGAAAACCCAACATTATATTATAATTTAGGAGTGGTGAATTTTAATCAAGGAAGAGTAGATGATGCTAAAAAATATTATAAAAAAGCTATTGAATTAAAGCCTGATTATGGTGATGCTTATATGAATTTAGCAGTTGTTGTATTAAATAAAGATAAAACAATTGTTGATGAAATGAATAAGAATTTAAATAACTTTAAAAAATATGATGAGTTAGCTCTACAGCAAAAAGAAGTTTATAAAGAGGCATTACCGTTTTTAGAAAAAGCTGATTCTTTAAATAGATCAACTGACACTGTTAAAACGTTAATGAATTTATATGAAGTTTTAGAGATGGAAAGTAAAGCTACTGAATTTAGAACATTATATAAATCAATGAATTAATTTTATTAGTTGTAAAAAAAACCGAAACTTTATTAGTTTCGGTTTTTTTTTACAGCTAATTTGTGAGTAATATTAAAAGGGTAGATATATTTTTATACTACTAAGTGTTTTAATTATTAATATTAAAAATTAATAGTTAAAAATGACTATTTAAAACCTAAACAATAGTTATATAAATTTAATTTTTACAAGATGTTTAATAGCGTCTTATTTATTTTTATAACTGTATAATACAGTGAGTAATGAAGGTATTGTCATAGATGAAATTTTTAAAAAAAATGATAATTTCTTTGAGTGAACTCAAGTTAACAATATGTAAATATTAATAATATAGCATAGAATATATAAAAATAGATTATTCTAAATAAAATTTTTAATAGAAAGAAAATCGGAACTAAATGACAAAAAAACGATTGATATAAATGAATCTACTATAAAAAAAGTATGTGGAATTGTTACGTCCTGAAAATATTGAAATTCGAAAACAAGTAGATATTTGGTGTTTTTATGAAGGGAAAATTGTAATTTTATATGAAATTAGGTCTGATTCGAATAATGAAAAAAGAAGCAGCTTTTTGATTTCACATAAATCAAAAAAGACTAAATTATATAATTTAGTCTTTTTTATTTATGTAATTATTAGAGTTTTATTTTAACTCTATTTATAAAAATAAACTAATAAATAATACTCTTGTAAGTAATAAAATTTATTTTTAGTTCTAAATAAAATGAGCATGTAATTTCCTTTATTTTTTTAAAAAAATTAGAAAATACATTCTTTAAAATAAAAATACCGATTTTTATAGAAAAGCAATACCTTATTTATTAGTTTACAGGTATTTTAATAGCATATTTTTTTCGGCTTTTATTATTAAGTTTTGTTTCTCGTAACCATGGGTTGACTAATTTTAAATCTTTATAAGTAATACCGTAGTTTTTAGCAAACTTTGTAATGTTTGTTATAGTGGTATCAACTTCTACGTCATAAGTAGTAGGAAAAGTATATAAATCTTCTTTTTCATATACAAAACCATACTTTTTAGGATTAGATAAGACTTCTTTTAATGCCAATATTCTAAATATATAACGACCTGTTTCTGTATTTAAAAGTAAATCATAATAGTTAGTTACTTGTTGTTCTTTTAAACGTTTTGAAATTCTACCATTTCCAGCATTATATGCTGCTGCAGCCAATGTCCAAGAACCTAAGTTTTCTTTAGCTTTTTTTAAATATTCAGCGGCAACTCTTGTTGATTTTTCTAAATTATAACGTTCATCTATATTTCTATTTACTTCTAACCCATATTCACGACCAGTGGCTGGCATAAAATGCCAATAACCAGCAGCACCCTTTGATGATGGTATGTTGATTAACGCACTCTCTGCAACACATAGGTATTTAAAATCATCAGGAACACCATATTTTTCTAACAAAGGTTCTATAATAGGAAAAAATTTGTTAGCACGTTTTATAAGTAATAAGCCATTAGATTGCCAATAGGTATTTACTAATAATTCACGATCCATTCGTTCTTTTATATCAGCCTTTTCTAAAGGAACACGCTCTCCTGCTAATTCAAGATAATCAGGGGCTTTTATAGCTTTAATTTCATAACTTTCAGCAACATTTTTTATTTCAGGCTCGTTATTTTTGCTAATTATATTAGTAAAAAAAACAGTAACAAAAATAATTGTTATAAGTGATAAGAAACGTATGTATGTATTCATTTTATTTAAATTTTAGTGTTTGTAACAAGTTAACTATTTAAAACATTCTTTTTCTAAAATTTCAGAAATAGTTTTAGCTTTATTTAAAATCATTATATGAGTTCCGTTTTTAATTTCAATATAACTTTGTATATGTTTTACAGGGAAAACTTCATCATTACTTCCATGTATATGAATTATATTTTTAAGTGGTTTATTTTGTTGCCAGTGTAGTACATTATAAATAGCCCATTGTAAATAACTTTCATCTCTTTTTGATAAGTATATTTTATACAGTTCAGCTCTTTTTTTTAAGTAATCATTAAAAAAATACCGTTCGTAACTTTCAATATTGGCTATTATTTTAGAAGGGAAAAGTTTATAAACACCAGTTAAAAAAGCTAGTTTTAACCGTCTAGGTAGTTCTTTATTACTTTTTATACTTGATATTATAATTACCTTTTTAAAAGTAATTATTTTACTTATTTCTTGCACCATAATACCACCGAAAGAAACTCCTACTAGAATGGGATTTTTATGATGAATATCATTACACATTCTTTGAGCGTATTCTTCAATACTTTCATCAATTGTTGTAGGTATTAACCACTCTAAAAAATGAAGCTCAAATTTTTCTTTAGGTAAAGATATATATTCAAATATTTTTGAGCTAGCAGCTAAGCCAGGCACAAAATAAACATGTGTTTTTTTCATTATTTTAAAAGATTATTTACTACTAAAATACTTTCAATATATTCATGAATTGTAATTAGTTCATTAGGTATATTTTTCCATAATCTAATTTTTACCTGTTTACCTTTGTAAGTTATAAAAGTAGTTGGTAAGTCAGATATACGTGGATTTTCATATACTTCTTTAAAATTATTAAAATCTTTTTCACTAAACATTTCGTTTAGTTTTTTAAATTGTTTATCTGAAAGTTTTAATTTATAATTTCCTTTTTTTTGTACAAATTGTATGCCATTATAAAACATATTTCCTTCTTTATCAATAATAATTTCATATACAGCACAAGTGCCAAAGCAAGGAGTTTTACGAATACTTATAAGTGTTTTGTCTTCTTTTTCTATTAATTTAGTTAATGTGTTATCAGTATTGATAGCTACTAACTTAAAAGCATTTGTTTGTTGTAATCTATTTAACCAAAAAGTACTCTTTTTTTTAGGAACTGTAACAATCCCTATTTTAGAAAATGGCTTATCGTAAGCCATTTTACTAAAAGTTAGGCCACTGTTTTTAAGTAAAGTTTTAGCGTTTTCAATATTTTTAGGATCTTTAAAAATAACAATAAGTTGCTCTTTTGTAACTTTGTTTTTTTCTGTTTTTTTACTAAAAATACCACAAGCTACTAGTAAAGTAGAAAAAAGTACTAGTATATATTTCATAATTTTATAGTCATTTTATAACTAGTTGCAGTTTAAGTGTTAATTTTGGTTGTTTACAAAGTTAAAACGTACTAAACCATCTTCATCTATTTTAGTTAAAGTAACCGCATGTAAAGTGTTTACTAATTCAGGATTCCAGGGTGTTTTTACTTTTACATAATTTTGAGTAAAACCATAAATGTAACCTTCTTTATTTTCGCCTTCGAATAATGCTGTTAATGTATTTCCTATTTGAGTTTCATAAAAAGCTCTACGTTTTTTAACCGATAACCCACGTAACATTTTACTACGTTTAGCACGTACATTTTTAGGTATTATCCCTTCCATATCAACAGCAGCGGTATTTGGTCTTTCAGAATAGGTAAATACGTGTAAGTATGAAATATCCATTTCATTTAAATAGTTGTAAGTTTTTAGAAAAAGTTCATCAGTTTCTCCCGGAAAACCAACAATAACATCAACTCCAATACAAGCATTAGGCATTACTTCTTTTATTTTAGTAACTCTATTTGTATATGTTTGAGTTAAGTAACGACGTTTCATTCTTTTTAATAATTCGTCGCTACCAGATTGTAATGGAATATGAAAATGAGGAACAAATGTTTTAGATTTAGAAACAAAATCAATAGTTTCATCTTTTAATAAATTAGGTTCAATAGATGAAATACGTAAACGTTTAATGCCTTTAACGTTATCTAGTTCTTTTACTAATTCTAAAAAAGTATGTTCGTGTTTTTTATTGCCAAACTCGCCTTTACCGTAGTCACCAATATTAACACCTGTTAAAACAATTTCTTTAATTCCTTTTTTAGAAATTTCTTTTGCATTTTTTAAAACATTTTCTAGAGTATCCGATCTTGAAATACCACGCGCTAAAGGAATGGTGCAGTATGTACATTTATAATCACAACCATCTTGTACTTTTAAAAAGGCACGTGTACGATCACCAATAGAATATGCTCCTACATAAGAATCGGCTTCTTCAATTTCACAAGAATGTACCTCTCCAATATCATTTTTAGTAAGATCGTTAATATAACTTGTAACATTAAATTTTTCAGTAGCGCCTAACACTAAATCTACCCCATTAACATTGGCTAATTCTTCGGGTTTTAATTGTGCATAACAACCAACCCCAATTATAAAAGCATTATCGTTTTGTTTTAAGGCATTTTTTACTATTGATTTAAAACGTTTATCAGCATTATCAGTAACTGAACAGGTATTAATTACATATATATCTGCCTTTTCTTCAAATTCAACACGTTTAAAACCTTCGTTTATAAAGTTCCGTGCAATGGTTGAGGTTTCAGAAAAATTTAATTTACATCCTAAAGTATAAAAAGCTACTTTTTTATCTGCGTTCATTCTTGTACATTTATCAACTGCAAAATTACAATTTTTATTCATGATTTTTACACTCAAAAAGTACGCTTTACAAGCGTTCATTATAAAATTTTTTTTATTAGTATTTTTTTTTATTAGTATATATTCTTGCAAGGATAAAAAAAACAACTTTTCTGATAAACAAGTTTTTCGATATAATGAACATTCAAATATTACATCTTTAGATCCTGCTTTTGCAAAAGATCAGCGTAATATTTGGGCGGTAAATCAGTTATTTAATGGTTTGGTTCAGTTAGATGATAGTTTACATATTCAGCCAGATATTGCTAAAAAATGGTCAATTTCTGAAGATGGAAAAACGTATCGTTTTACTTTAAGAAATGATGTGAAATTTCATAAGCACGCTTTGTTTGGAAAAGACTCTACAAGAACTGTTATTGCTACGGATTTTAAATATTCATTAGATAGATTATTATCAAAAAAAGTAGCTTCACCTGGTGGTTGGGTTCTTCAAAATGTAAAAAACTTTAAAGCGGATAACGATTCTATTTTTACTATCAATTTAAAACAAGCTTTTCCGCCTTTTTTAGGATTATTAGCAATGAAATATTGTTCGGTAGTTCCTAAAGAAGCTATCGATTATTTTGGGAATTCATTTAGAGCAAACCCTATTGGTACAGGTGCTTTTCAATTTAAATTATGGGTTGAAAATACGAAGTTAGTTTTTCGTAAAAATCCGTTATACTTTGAAAAAGATGCAAGAGGAAATAATTTACCTTACTTAGAGGCTGTAGCTATTACTTTTTTACCTGATAAACAGAGTGAGTATTTGCAATTTATTCAAGGAAATATCGATTTTATGAAAAGTTTAGACGCTTCATATAAGGATGATGTTTTAAATACTGATGGTAGTTTAAAAGAAAAACACCTTGATAAAATAGTTAAGCAAACGGGGGCATATTTAAACACCGAATATTTAGGTATTTATTTAGATGGTACTACTGAATATCCTACAAAATCTAAATTAATTCGTAAGGCTATAAATTACGGATTTGATCGTGTTAAGATGATTAAATTTTTACGTAATGGAATTGGAACTCCTGCCACAAGTGGTTTTATACCTAAAGGATTACCTTCATTTAATAATCAAAAAGGATACTCATATCAGCCTGAAAAAGCAAGAAATTTAGTAGCTATATATGTTAAAGAAACAGGTAATAAAAACCCTGAAATAACTATTACTACAAATGGTAATTATTTAGATTTGTGCGAGTTTATACAACGTGAATTACAAAATATAGGTTTGCAAGTAAAGGTTAATGTAATTCCGCCTTCAACTTTAAAACAAGGAAAAGCAAATGGTAAATTACCTGTTTTTAGAGCAAGTTGGATTGCTGATTACCCAGATGCTGAAAATTATTTATCATTATTTTACAGTAAAAATTTTATACCTAACGGACCAAATTATACTCATTTTAAAAATGATGAGTTTGATGCTTTATATGAGAAATCAATACAAGAGGTTGATGTAGAAAAGCGATATAAACTATATCAGAGAATGGATGGCATTATTATTGAAGAAGCACCTATTGTACCATTATATTATGACGAAGTAATTCGGTTTAGTCAAAAAAATATAAAAGGCTTAGGTATTAACCCGATTGATATGTTACATTTAAAAAGAGTTTATAAAGTAAATAACGATTAATTTACCTAACTTTATAATTAACTAATTAAAAAATAGGTATATTACCTTATTAAAAATCATAATAATTTTTTCATGAAAAACATAATTTTAATAACATCAGCATTATTTTTATTTTCTACAGCTTGTGTAGATAAGAAATCTGAAGAGAATAAAAAGAAAACTTTAGAACTGAATAAACAAGTAGAAAAAGTTAACCAAGAAGTAGAGTCTTTAGATAAAGAATCTAAAGAAATTGATAAAGCTTTAAACGAATTAGATACTTTATAAAAAAAGACAGATATGAAACTATCAAAATATTTATTAGTAATAGTATTAATTGGATTTGTAGGAGTTGTTAATGCTCAGAAATCTAAAGGATCAGCAATAAAAGAGGCGCGTAAAGAAAAGAGACAACAGAAGAAAGTTGAAATGAAAGCTAAGCGTGAAGATATAAAAGCTACACGAACAGAAATTAAAGATGAAAAAGAAGCATTAAAGATTAAGAAGAAGGAGTTGAAAGATGCTAAAAAGGAGTTGAAAACTGAGATAAAAGTTGAACGTACAGCTATTTTAGCATCACATAAAGAGGAAATGAAAAATATGAGTTCTGATGAGAGAAAAGCATATTTAAAAAATAATCCTAAATTAAAAGAAAAACTTCAGGCTCATAAAGAAGTTGTAAAAGGTAAAAGAGAAGCATTAAAGGAAAAGAGCACTAATTTTAAAAATGAGAAAGCTAATTTTATTCAAGATAAAATTAACAATAAAAAAGATAAAATATCATTTTACGATAAGAAAAGCGTTAATGCTACTAACAAAATAAAACAAACAAAAGAACGTTTAGCCGCAAAAAAAGAAGCTGGAGAAATAACAGAAGATGAGTATAATCAGAAAATAGCTAAAGTTGCTAAGATTGAAGAGAAATTAAAAAAGCATGAAGTACGAGTTTTAAAGGTTAAAACTAACCTTAAAAAGCATGAAGATGAACTAGCTAAACTTAATGCTAAAAAAGGAAAAGAATAATTTTTTCTATATAAAATTTTAAAAAAACGCTTACATATAAGCGTTTTTTTAAGTATCATATTAACAATTTTTTAAAGTTATTAAAGATAATTTTACCCTCTAATTTATTTAAGTGTAATCTTGTTACTCGATCAATTTAAATTACCTTAAATTACTATTAGAATAGTTAATATTTTATTATGTGATGTCATAGTAAATATAAAGCCAGTAGTATTATTAATTTTTTTAGTAAAAATATCTGTTTCTAGAATAGTGAAGTTAAAAATTATCTAGAGACTTAATAATAGTATAGCTTATTGTTATTTATTATAGTTTAAAAAGAGATACTATTTTATTACCAATGCAATCGAGTCATAATGGGATAGTGGTCAGATAATTTTATTTTATTATATGTTTTATATTGATTTACGGTAGCTTTATTGTCAGGTAAAATAAAGTCAATTCGCATAGGGTATGCATATCTAAATGATTTACCTAATCCTATGCCTGATTCTAAAAAAGCGTCTTTTTTGTTTTTAGATAATTTTTGATACACCCAAGAATAGGATGTATTATTAAAATCGCCACAAATAATTTTTTTATTTTTCCAAGAATATTCGTGTTGTAAAATAAGTTCAGTTTGTGATACTTGTTTTACAAAACCATTTGCTAACCGTTTAAATAAGCGTTCAGAGTCCTTTTCACCAAAATTTTCTTTCTCGGGATTTACTTTTAAAGATTCTAAATGTACATTATACACCCTAATAGTATCTTTTTTTCTAACAATATCAACAAAAATAGTATTATTAGCACTGTTTTTAAAATTTAAAGAACCTGAGTTTATTATAGGATATTTTGAATAAATAGCAAGACCAAATTTATTAGCTTTTGATTTAGTTTTGATAAATTTGTAAGGTAATTTTATATCTAATAATTTAGATTGATAAAATTCCTGTATCGCAATAATATCAGGACTTTCGTTATTTATAAATTCGTATATTTTTTGTTCGGTAGTTATTTCACTTAAATGTTTATAATGGTTAAATAAATGAACATTATAACTCATTACTTTTAAATCGTTATTTAAAACAATTTCCTTATTAGAAAATTTGACAAGGGGTGGAGAGGTAAACCATCCAATTAATAAAATAATGAACGATAATACTGCATTTTTATGAAGTTTTATTAACCAATATATAAAAAAGATAATATTTATAATAATTAATAAAGGTACGAATAAGCTAAAAACAGCAACAGCCGGAATTAATTTTGGCGATATAAAAGGTAAAATGTAAGAAAGTAACAAAACAGTTGCAAAAACTGAATTGACAAAGAATAGTAGCTTATGTACAATCGAATACTTTTTCATTTACTTATTTACTTTGTTTGAATAGAAAATCTTTTTCATTTTTAGTTAAAGTATCATAACCAGATTTACTTATTTTTTCTAAAATTACGTCTATCTTTTGTTGATTTTCAGATTTTATAAAAGAGTTCGTATTTGCTGCTTTTTTACCAGATTTATAAACAGTCTTTAATGGTTTTTCTTTCTTTTTAAATATGTTTTTAATGGTTTTTTTTATGGGTTTGAAAATTTCTAATTCTTTATTACTAGCCTTTACAACATAAAAAAAACCGAATAAAGCACCTCCTATGTGTGCTATATGGCCTCCTGCATTTCCTGCAGGTATTTGAATAATATCCATAGCAACCCAAATGCAAGCTAGTACCCATAATTTAACAAAGCCTATTAAAGGAAATTTTAGTTCATAAGTAGGTATGTAGGTTGCAATACCTATAAAAATGGCAGAAATACCTGCCGAAGCACCTAATAATAGGCTGTTATCTGCAACTTTTTGTAATGCGGGAAAAAAATTATAGCTTAGAATAAAAATAACACCTCCAAAAATAGTTCCTAACAGATAAAAATTTAGTAGTTGTTTTGACGTAAAATATTGCTTAAATAAATGACCTATATAAAATAAGGCAATTAAATTTGATAAAATATGAATAAAACCAGTGTGTAAAAATCCGTAGGTTATAATTGTCCATGGTTTTAATAAAAAATCATCAAAACTAGCAGGTAAAGAAAACCATTCAACTAATAAATTATTATTTGATTGAAATAAAAAACCAAAGGTATTGGTAATAAAAACCAATAAAAATACGGTAAGGTTTATGTAAATTAATTGCTCTACAATACCAGCATTTTTAAATCGATATTTCAAATTTTCTAAAGTATTCATTAAGTATTATTTATTAAAGTCAATGTAATATACTAATATTAATAAGTTTTAAATTGATTTTTTTTCCAATACCAAGCAATAATAAAACCAATAATAGCCCCTCCAATATGGGCAAAGTGTGCAATATTACCAATTGAGTATTTTGTAACACCAAAAAATAAATCACCAGCAATCATTATAGGTATAAAGTATTTAGCAGCAATAGGTACAGGAAAAAATATTAATGCCAACTTAGCATTAGGAAACATTAATCCGAAAGCAACCAAAATACCATAAACAGCACCTGAAGCACCAACAGCAGGAGTGTGATATAAGCTATAAAATTTACTCATAGTTTGATTTGAAAGTGTTATTAAAGTTTCATTATACTGTCCTGTATTTAAAAGATTTTTTATTTCAGAGGCAGGTATTTCTAAAGCAATTAATTGCTCATAAATACTGTTAAATTGATAGTAGTTTACAAGAGTATAAATAATTCCTGCACCAATACCAGTAGAAAAGTAAAAAAATATAAATTTACTTTTACCCCACATTTGTTCTAACGGCGTACCAAACGCCCATAAAGCATACATATTAAAAACTAGATGCATTATTCCGCCATGCATAAAAATATGTGTAGCATATTGCCAAACTCCAAAATGCTCGTTTTCTGGATAATGCAATGCAAAAATATTTGTTAAATCTAAATTTAAAAATTGGGGTGCAAAATACATAATCACGTTAATGATTATTAAATGCTTTATAGCGTCTGTTAATTTTCCCATATTTTGTTTTATTTATTAAAAATGGTGTCAATTTCGTTTAAAGTTAATGTTTTAAACGTTGGTTTACCAAATGGTGAAATAGTAGGCTCTTTACAACAAAATAAATCATCTACTAAATTTTCTTGCTCTTTATTAGATAATAGGGTTCCTGTTTTTATAGCTAATGATTTAGCAAATGATTTAGCCATAATATCAAAATGACTAAAACTAGTATCGGGTACTTCTAATTTAATATCGTCTAATAACTCTTCTAAAATTAATGTTATTTGACTTTCACTTATTGATGTTGGTATTCCTCCTATAATTACACTATCCTTAGTAAATTCATCAAACATAAAGCCTGCACTTTCTAAATCAGATTTTATGGTGTAAATCATTTCAATATCAGCACTTGTAAAAGAAATAGTTACAGGAAATAATAATTGTTGACTACTAGCTTCTTTTACAGTTATGTTTTCTAAAAATTCTTCATACAAAATACGTTGATGTGCTAATGATTGATTAATTAAAACAACGCCTGATTTGATAGAACTTAATAAATATTTTTTTTGAATTTGAAAAGTTTTGCCTGTTTGTGTTTCTTGATTATTATTAAAAAGTTGTACTTGTTTTGGAGAATCTAATACTTCTGTATTAGTATATAAAGCTTCCCAGTCATCTGAGCTTTTTTTAAAGTTAGATTGATAACTTACTGAGGTAAATTTGTTAGCGTTATTAGTTACGCTTGGTGTAGATTGGTAATTCGTATCTGTTTTAAATGGGTTAAAAGTAGGGTCTACTGTAATTGGTGGAATTGTAGGTGTTTTTAAATTATTTTTATTGTAGTCATATGGAGTATCTAGACTAGCATCTCTGTTAAAATCTAACGCTGGCGCTACATTATACTGTCCTAGGCTATGTTTAACTGTTGCTCTCAAAATAGCATACAAAGCTTTTTCATTATCAAATTTAATTTCTGTTTTTGTTGGGTGTATGTTTATATCAATACTATTAGGTGGTACTTCTAAATATAAAAAATAAGAAGGGTGTGAACCGTTTTCTAATAAGCCTTCAAAAGCATTTAAAACAGCATGGTTTAAGTATGAACTTTTTATAAAACGATTATTTACAAAAAAATATTGTTCGCCTCTTTTTTTCTTAGCAAATTCAGGCTTGGCTGTAAACCCTCTAATTGAAATAATATCGGTTTGTTCAGAAATAGGAACTAATTTTTCATTCATTTTGGTTCCAAAAATAGCTACAATTCTTTTACGTAAATTGCTTTTTTTAAGATGATAAACCTCTGTATTATTATGATGAAGTAAAAAAGAAATATCAGGATGTGCTAAGGCAACTCTTTGAAATTCGTCAATAATATGGCGAGTTTCAATAGTATCTGATTTTAAAAAATTTCTACGAGCAGGTATGTTATAAAATAAATTCTTAACAGCAATGCTTGTGCCTTTTGCAGTAGAAATTGTTTCTTGAGTTACTATTTTACTTCCTTCAATTTTTATAAGAGATCCTAGCTCTTCATTTTCTTGTTTTGTTTTTAGCTCAACATGAGCAATAGCAGCTATAGATGCTAAAGCCTCACCTCTAAAGCCTTTAGTATTCAAGTTAAATAAATCTTGTGCATCTTTTATTTTTGAAGTGGCATGTCGTTCAAAACTTAAACGAGCATCGGTACTACTCATTCCTTTACCATCATCAATAACTTGAATTAATGTTTTACCAGCATCTTTTATTAGAAGTTTAATTGAACTAGCACCTGCGTCAATAGCATTTTCAATTAGTTCTTTAACCACCGAAGCAGGACGTTGAACTACCTCACCTGCAGCAATTTGATTTGCAACATGATCAGGAAGTAATTGTATAATATCTGACATTAGTTGTTTTTAGATAAAAAAATAGAAAGATCGAAATCAATAAAAAATAAAAATAAAAGGGTGAAAATAAGCACTAAAATTATAATTGTACTATTAAAACCACCATTTTTAGAGTTTTTGAATTCGTCTAAAGCATCGGTAAATTTACCTTTTAATCCTTTTGGTTTTCCAACAGTTGTACGGAATTGATCAAATTTATGTTTTACTTGATACGGATTACCTTCACCTTTATAATAAGTTGGTTTGTAGTTAAATTTTTTATTTTCTTTTTTTATAAATCCCATAAAATATTGCTTCTTTATAATGTTGTAGTGTAAAAAAAACACTAAATAAAGATAAAATTCAAAGTTACTGAATTATGCATAGGTGGTCAAAAATTATGACTAAATTAAAGTTAAAAAGAACCAAGGTATATAATACCTTGGTTCTTTTTAACTTTAATTTAGAATAAGTGTTTTTTAAAACCCTAAAGATGTTGATGCTCTTTGTATGTTTTTTATAGCTGCCATTTTTATGGCTGCTATAGCACATTCAATACCTTTGTTACCTAGTTTTCCGCCAGAACGATCTATAGATTGTTGTTTTGTGTTATCTGTTAAAACACAAAATATTACAGGTACATCGTATTTAATATTTAAATCAACAATACCTTGAGTAACACCTTCGCAAACAAAGTCGAAATGTTTTGTTTCACCTTGAATTACGTTTCCAATAGCAATGATGGCATCTACTTTTTGAGATTCAATCATTTTTTTACAACCATAAACTAATTCAAAACTTCCTGGTACATCCCAAGAAATAATACTTTCTTTTAAAGTACCGCAATCTAAAAAAGCATCAATAGCGCCTTTTTGTAAGTTTCGTGTAATTTCAGGATTCCATTCTGAAACAACAATCCCAAATCGAAAAGGTTTCGCATTTGGAATGGTAGCTTTATCATAATAAGATAAATTTGTTGTTGCCATTATTGAGCGTATTTTGCACTATTGATATATTTTTCAATATCTCTACCTTGATCGGTGCTAGCGTATTTTTCTTTAATATTAGTGTATAATTTTTCAGCAGTTTTGTATTCTTTTAATTGCATTGCTGTTTGAGCAGCTTTGAATAAAAATAGAGGAGCTGTAAAATCATTATCTTTCTTTTTGGCTGCTTTTTGGTAATAAGCTAAAGCATCTTCCGGTTGGTTAATGTCTGCGAAAGCATCACCTATAGCTCCTAAAGCTGTTGGGCCTAATAATTCATCATCTGAATTAAAATCATTTAAATAGTCAATAGCTTCTTGGTATTTTTTTATCTTTAGGTAAGAAATACCTGCATAATAATTTGCTAAATTTCCTGCTTTAGTACCGCTAAATTTATTAGCAATGTCTGTAAAGCCATATTTTCCATCACCGCCATTTAGTCCTATGTTGTATAAAGAATCTGCTGCAATACCTGCTGATTTTTCTGCTTTGTCAAAGAAAGTTCTAGGGTGTGCTAATTCGTTAGATGCTTCTAACTCATTTGGTTTTGAAATAAAGTTTGTATAAGCTAAATAACCTAAAATTAAAGCAGCAACAGTTATTAATCCAAAAAACAAAGGTTTACTATTTTTTTCAATCCATTGCTCTGATTTATTCGCTGTTTCATCTAAAGTATTAAAAACTTCAGCAGTTGTACTTTGCGACTCATCAAAGTTTTCTTCAACTTCTTGTGCAATCTTTTCTTTTTTAGGTTTGTAACCTCTTTTCTTGTATGTAGCCATAATTGCTTAAAAATTAGTGGCAACAAAAATAGCTTTTTAAATTGGATTTTAAAAATCGATTTTTCATGAAAAAAATGATAATTTGCGCTTTCTTTTTTGAAAAAAAATATATTCATGTATTTGCAAAAATTATCACTAGTTAATTTTAAGAACATTGAAACGCAATCTTTTGATTTTCAGAAGAAAATAAATTGTTTTGTAGGTAATAATGGTATTGGTAAAACCAATGTGTTAGATGCTATTTACTATTTATCTTTTGCAAAAAGTTACTTTAATTCGGTGGCAGGGCAAAATATTAGGCATGGTGAAGATTTTTTTATGATTGAAGGTGATTACCAATTAGGTGATAGAAATGAGAAAATTTTATGTTCTTTAAAAAGAGGACAAAAAAAAATATTAAAAAGAAATGGTAAAGCCTACGAAAAGTTTTCTGAACACATTGGGCAATTACCTTTAGTAATTATTTCGCCTGCTGATAGAGATTTAATTGTGGAAGGAAGTGAAACACGAAGAAAATTTATTGATGGTGTTATTTCTCAGCAAGATAAAAATTATTTACAAACGTTAATTTCTTATAATAAAGTTATAAGCCAACGTAATGCTTTGTTAAAATATTTTATAGCGAACAGAACTTTTGACGCTTTAAATTTAAAAGTTTATGATGAACAATTGGTCGCATACGGAACTGTAATTTATCAAAAAAGAAAAACTTTTTTAGCAGAATTTGCACCTATTTTTAATGAGAAGCATCAAATTATTTCAGGGGCAAAGGAACAAGTAAATTTACGTTATAAAAGTCAGTTACACGAAATTTCATTGACCGATTTGTTTGCTCAAAGTTTAGACAAAGATAGAATGTTACAGTACACATCTGCAGGGGTTCATAAAGATGATTTGAGTTTTGAAATTGGTGAATATCCTATTAAGAAATTTGGGTCTCAAGGGCAACAAAAATCATATTTAATAGCTTTAAAGTTAGCGCAGTTTGAGTTTATAAAAAAACAATCAAACGTAACACCTATTTTATTATTAGATGATATTTTTGATAAATTAGATGAAAATAGAGTAGCACAAATTGTAGCTTTGGTTAATAATGATGCGTTTGGACAAATTTTTATAACCGATACTCATTTTGATAGAACAGAAAGTGTTATTAAAACGAGTAATCAAGAATATCAAATATTTAAATTGTAGTATTATTTTAACGAGTTTAAGGTTTATAATTATGGCAAAAAGAGAAAATGATAGTTTATCAATTAAAGATTTATTAGGAAGTTATATAAAGGAAGGGAATTTAAATAAAGGTTTTCAAAAAATTCATATTGATGAGGCTTGGCAAAAATTAATGGGCACAGGTGTGGTATCTTATACAAGCGATATAAAATTACAAAACGGAACTTTAATTGTTCGTTTATCATCTTCTGTTTTAAGGGAGGAATTAGGTTACGGAAAAGACAAAATTATTAGAATGATTAATGAAGAAATGGGTGCTAATATTGTGAAAAAATTGATGTTAGTGTAATTTTTTAATCTATAAAAATAAAAAAAACCGTTATTTATAGTAATGAGTTTTTTATTAGAATGTTTTATTTCAATTTTTTAATATTCACATAAAAGTTTTCATCAATAGTTGTTTTATTTGAAGAAATTGTTGTGGTTTGCCAATTTTTAGTAGGTTTTAATTGTTGAGTTTTTTTATCAACTAAAATATTTAGAGGCATATCAAAACCTTCAATTACATTATTCCAACGATATGAAATTTTATTATTATTTATTTTATATTCAAAAACAGGAATTTTAACAGTACGTAAATATTGATCAAAAATACAAGCTAAATCTAGTTCTGATTGTTCAATTAAATAATCTTCAATTTGTTTTGTATTTACTGTTTGATGATAAAAAACAGTATTTAATCCACGTAAAACTTGTCGCCATTTTTTATCATTATTAATTAAAGTTCTAATAGTGTGTAGCATATTCGCACCTTTGTAATACATATCACTAGAGCCTTCTTTATTTACACCATATTGTCCAATAATAGGAATATCATTTTGAATACTTTTACGAGTTCCAATTACATATTCAGAAGCCGCTTTTTTACCGTAATAATAATCTAAAAATAAACTTTCAGAATAGGCTGTAAAACTCTCATGAATCCACATATCTGCAATATCAATATTGGTAATATTATTAGCAAACCATTCGTGTCCTGATTCATGAATAATAATAAAATCGAATTTTAAACCCCAACCAGTTTTTGATAAATCACGTCCTAAATAACCATTTTGATAATTGTTACCATAGGTCACAGAGCTTTGGTGTTCCATTCCTAAATATGGCACTTCTATTAACTTGTATCCATCTTCATAAAAAGGATATTTCCCAAACCAATATTCAAAGGCTTTCATCATTTTAGGAGCATCTTTAAACTGCTTTTTTGCTTTTGATAAATTATTTCGCAATACATAATAATCCATATCTAAAATACCTGCTTCACCGTTATATTTTTCAGAGAAATGAACATAATCACCAATATTTACATTTACACCATAATTATTAATTGGGTTATTTACAAACCAATGATACGTTATAGTATTGTCTTTATGTTGTTCTACTTCGCGTAGTTTTCCGTTAGAAACATTCATTAAGTTATTAGGAACACGTACGCTAATTGCCATACTATCAACTTCATCGTACATGTGATCTTTATTAGGCCACCAAACACTTGCGCCTAAACCTTGGCAAGAAGTGGCAACAAAATGATTTCCGTTAGTATCTTTTCTCCATGAAAAACCACCATCCCAAGGTGCATTTTTAGCTTCTTTTGGATATCCTTCGTAATAAATATCAAAAGAATTAACAGTCCCTGTTTTTTGATGTTTTTTTAAATGAATAAAATGAGCATTTCCTTCAGAAACTACTTTTAGTTTTTTTCCATTCTGAATAACTTTCGTAATTTTTAAAGGAGCTTGTAGGTCAATTTGTAAAATATTATGTGGTTTTATAACTTTGTACTGAACTGTATTTTTTCCATAGATGAATTTTTTATCAGGATTTACATGTATATCTAAGTGGTAGTAAGTTAAATTCCACCAAATTCTTTCAGGGGTAATAGTGCCTCGTAAACTGTCTTGACGAGTAAAGTTTTTAGTGTACTCAAATAATGAAGTTTGTGTAAAAGCATTAGAACAAATTATTGAAAAAAAAAGGATGGTAATTAATTTTTTATACATGTTATAACTTTTCTTAAAAAGTAAGCTAATATAAGTGTTTAAACTCTTTTTTTATTATTACTAACTTTATCATATTTGTATAAAATTAACTAAATGTCGAAAGTAGTACTAATAACAGGAGCATCTTCAGGAATAGGAAAAGCAATAGCAGGCTATTTACAATCTAAAAATTATATAGTTTACGGAACTAGTAGAAATCCGAAAAAAGTACACGTTCCATTTGCTATGGTTGCTTTAGATGTTACAAACACTAAAACAATACAAACAGCAATTGATACTGTTATAAAAAAAGAAGGTAGAATAGATGTGTTAATAAATAACGCAGGAAAAGGAATTACAGGAGCTATAGAAGATACGCCAACTGATGAAATGCGAGCTAATTTTAATACCAATTTTTTTGGTGTTATTGATGTAGCAAAAGCAGTATTACCACAAATGCGTAAGCAAAAAAGTGGAATTATAATAAATGTTACTTCTATTGCGGCATATATGGGATTACCTTTTAGAGGAATTTACTCAGCAAGTAAAGGTGCTTTAGAATTGGTTACCGAAGCAATGAGTATGGAGGTGAAAAATTTTGGTATTAAAGTTATAAATGTTGCACCAGGAGATTTTGCAACAAATATAGCATCAGGAAGATATCATACACCAGTTTATGAAAGCTCGGCTTATAAAGAAAAATACGCTGAAAATTTAGCATTGATGGATGGGCATGTAAAATCAGGAATGGATCCGATAGTAATGGCTAAAGCAATGCACAAAATTATTGAAAAAACAAACCCGAAAATACATTATAAAATAGGGGCGTTTATGGAGAAATTTTCTGTAGTTTTAAAGCGAATTTTACCTGATAAAGTTTATCAAAAATTATTAATGAATCATTATAAATTGTAAATTTGCAAGGTATTAAAAAACAGATTTTTAAATATAATTGAACCTAACTACATAACACATATACAGATGAAATTTTTTATAGATACAGCTAATTTAGATCAAATTAAAGAAGCGCAAGCTTTAGGTATTTTAGATGGTGTAACTACCAATCCATCTTTAATGGCAAAGGAAGGAATTACAGGGGCTACCAATATTATTAACCACTATAAAGAAATATGTGAATTGGTTGAAGGAGATGTTTCAGCTGAAGTAATTGCAACAGATTTTGACGGTATGGTAAAGGAAGGAGAGGCTTTAGCTGCGCTGAACCCACAAATTGTAGTAAAATTACCAATGATAAAAGACGGAATAAAAGCTTGTAAATATTTTTCATCAAAAGGAATTAAAACAAATGTAACCTTAGTGTTTTCAGCGGGGCAAGCATTATTAGCTGCCAAAGCAGGAGCAACATACGTTTCTCCATTTATTGGGCGTTTAGATGATATTTCTACTGATGGATTAAATTTAATCTCAGAAATTCGTCAAATTTATGATAACTATATGTTTGATACACAAATATTAGCTGCTTCAGTACGCCATACTATGCATATTATTGATTGTGCTAAATTAGGATCTGATGTAATGACAGGGCCTTTAAGTGCTATTGAAGGATTATTAAGACATCCATTAACAGATAGTGGTTTAGCTAAGTTTTTAGAAGATTATAAAAAAGGAAACTAACTAATAATGTTGGTTTTATAGCAAAATGTCATTTTAAAGTAATTGCTTTAAAATGACATTTTTTTAAACTAAAAAAAATGTTTCCAAAAAAAGAACTTGCACAATTAGTTATTTCTGCATGTAATTACTTTAATATTGATACTGTAGTTATTTCTCCTGGATCAAGAAATGCGCCGTTAACTATAGGGTTTTCAAATCATCCAAATATAGAAACGCTAAGTGTTGTTGATGAGCGTTGTGCTGCCTTTTTTGCTATGGGAATTGCACAACAAAAGCAAAAACCTGTAGCAATGATTTGCTCATCAGGTTCAGCCTTGTTAAATTATTATCCTGCAATAGCAGAAGCTTTTTATAGTACTATTCCGTTAGTGATTATTTCAGCCGATAGACCTAAGCATTTAATTGATATTGGTGACGGACAAACTATTCGTCAAGAAAATGTATTTGAAAATCATATTTTGTTTTCGGCAAATTTAATTGAGGCAGAAAATCAATTAACAAATAATACAAATTTATTAAACGAAGCTTTACATAAAGCTGTTTTTAAAAAAGGACCTATTCATATAAATGTTCCTTTTGATGAGCCTTTGTATGAAACTGTTGATGTCTTAAAAGATTTTGATTTTCCAAGTATTACTAAAATAGCATCCGAACCTGTTATTGATTATCAAAAGTTATCTGAAATTTGGAATTCGTCTTCTAAAAAAATGATTTTAGTAGGAAGTAATTTTCCAAATAAAGAATTGCAAAGTATTTTAGATAAGTTTATAGAAGATGAAGCTGTTTTAGTTTTAACAGAAACTACATCAAATTTATATCATCCAAAATTTATCAATGCTATTGATAAACTTATTTTTCCTTTAAAAGAATCGGATTTTACAACTTTTAAACCTGAAGTATTAGTTACTTTAGGAGGCATGGTTATTTCTAAAAAAATAAAACAAATTTTAAGAAAGTCTAAACCATTACATCATTGGCATATTGATGAACTTAAGGCGATGGATACTTATCAATGTTTATCTGAATTTATTCAAGAAGAACCAGTAGTTTTTTTAGAAAAATTAATTGTTGAAACTCAAAAATCAGTAAGTAAGTATCAGCAAAATTGGTTAAAAATCAATCAAGAAAGAGAAATACAGCATGAAAATTATTTAGAAGTTTGTGAATATTCCGATTTAAAAGCTTTCGAAGCTATTTTAGAAGTTATACCTGATTATTCTCAGCTTCAAATAAGTAATAGTTCTATTATTAGATATTCTCAGTTATTTAATTTAAATAATACCTTACGTGTTTTTTGTAACAGAGGAACAAGTGGAATTGACGGAAGTACAAGTACAGCTATTGGTGCTGCTTTTGTAAATAAACAACAAACTACTTTTATAACAGGTGATTTAAGTTTTTTTTATGATAGTAATGCTTTGTGGAATACTAGTATTAAAAATGATTTTAGAATTATTATTTTAAATAATGCAGGTGGTGGTATTTTTAGATTTATTCCAGGACCATTAACAACCAATGCTGCTGATTATTTTGAAACGCCACATAATTTAACAGCACAACATTTGGCAAAAATGTATAATTTTGATTATACAGCTGTTTTAAATTTAAAAGAATTAACTATTGGTTTAAATAATTTTTACACAAAATCTGAACAACCAAAAATAATGGAGATTTTTACTCCAAAAGAAATAAATGACGTAGTTTTAAAAAACTATTTTAAAAACTTATAAAATGGAATTACACGACGGATTACAAGAGAACTCGCAAGACGGACTACAAGAAGGAGATCAGGTAAATTTGAAAATAATAGAGCAAACTCCATTAGGGTATACCGTTTTAATAGATGATGAATTTGACGGTTTATTATTTAATAGTGAAGTTTACCAAGATCTAGAAGAAGGTATGGAAACCTATGGGTATGTTAAAAAAATAAGAGAAGATGGTAAAATAGACGTTTCTTTACGTCCGCAAGGTTTTAGAAATGTAATTGATACAGATGCCGATGTTATTTTACGTAAATTAGATGAAAAAGGTTTTTTAATGTTAACGGATAAAAGCTCACCAGAGTCTATTAAATTTCGTTTACAAATGAGTAAAAAGGCATTTAAAAGAGCTATTGGTGGTTTATATAAGGATAAAAAAATAGAACTAAAATCTGATAGAATTGAGTTGATAAAATAGTATATTTTATAACTTTTAAAAATAAAACCCCGCTATTTAATTAAGTAGCGGGGTTTTATTTTTTTTTAAACAGAAATTATTCTTCCTCTTCCTCTTCCTCTTCGTCTTGATTCTCATCAGGAAAGTCTTCTAATATTTCTTCTTTAGGTTGACTTTCTTTTAATAAACTTACTCTTTTAATGTTTTCATAAAAAGCATTTGCTTTAGGATCTGACGGATCCATTTTGCCGAAAGCTGCTTTGTAATAAAACTCGGCTTTTTCATAATCTTTACCTAATTCATGATATTTACCTACGTAAAAATCACCAATATGAGAATCAGGGTATTTGATCATTACAAAATCTCCTAAAACACGTAGGTAATCTCCATCTTGTCTATCAATAACAATTCCTTCGATAGCAAAAATATCATCTAAACGAACGTTTAAGTTAGATCCATATAGAAATTGAATATCTAAATATTTTTGTTCAACATATTTAATAGCGTCCATAGGAGCTAAGTCTTTAATGTTAGCTTCAAATTCACTTTTGGTTATTTTAGCATATAATTTAAACATTTTATCAAAAGCTCTAGGTATGGTTTCTCCAATCACAGCTAAGTGATTAGGTGAATTAACAAACTTATCAAAAGTAATGTGTATGTTCTTTGCTTCAAATGATGATAGGTAGGTGCCTATTTCATTAAATCTATCACTCTGTTTTTGAGAAATATACTTTTTATTATTACTAGCATATATAAAATAAGAATTATCAATAGTACTTAATCGGTTTAAGGAATAAGATTCAATTCTACCACCGCTAAATTGAGTAAATTGAGGTGTAATACAAATAAAAGAATTAAAAATAGGTTCTGTATCTTTTAAAAAGTAAGTTATAAAATCAGATCCTTTTCCTTCAGCAGCTATTGTTATAAAAGGAGAAGTTCTATAATTTAACTCCATATAAGGAATTAATTCTTTTTTTATAAAGTTTTGAAATTTTTGGGAACTATTTGTTAATGCATTGTTAGATGGTATAATAGAAACATCTTTATTATAAGTATTATTCATATTTATACCAACAACTATCTGTTTTGGGGCTTTGTCTTTATTTGCGTATAGTTTAGCATTACCAACATACATATCAAAAAGATATTGGTCTCCTAAAACAATAGCTAAAGGATAACTAACTGTTTCTTCATTATCATAGTTTTCTGGAATATAAATTTTTACCAATCTGGTAGTGTTAAGTTCTTTAGAGTTAATATTATCGGTAATCGTTTTTTGCGAAAAAATGCTACTACTTATCAATAAGGTAAGTAAAAAATATATTTGTTTCATAGAGGTTTGTGTTTTATCATTCAAATATAGAAAAGAAAAACAAAGTTATTATGTTATTTTTGCTCAACTTATTAACGTTAATACTTTAAAAATATGATACAACCTCAATGGAAAGTTGCCAAAGAGTATGATGATATTACTTATAAAAAGTCACATAATGTAGCTAGGATTGCTTTTAACCGTCCGAATATACGTAATGCTTTTAGACCACATACTACTTCAGAACTGCTAGATGCTTTTCAGGATGCACATGAAGATACTAACATAGGAGTAGTATTATTGTCAGCAGAAGGGCCTTCTGCAAAAGATGGAATATGGAGTTTTTGCTCTGGAGGTGATCAAAATGCACGTGGAGAAAAAGGATATGTAGGTAAAGATGGTTATCATCGTTTAAATATATTAGAGGTACAGCGATTAATTCGTTTTATGCCAAAAGCGGTTATTTGTGTAGTGCCAGGTTGGGCAGTAGGTGGCGGACATAGTTTACATGTTGTTTGCGATTTAACATTAGCAAGTAAAGAACACGCCATTTTTAAACAAACCGACGCCGATGTAACTTCTTTTGATGCAGGGTACGGATCAGCATATTTAGCTAAAATGGTTGGGCAGAAAAAGGCACGTGAAATTTTCTTTTTAGGAAGAAATTATTCTGCGCAAGAGGCTTATGAAATGGGAATGGTTAATGCTGTAATACCTCATGATGAATTAGAGCAAACGGCTTTTGATTGGGCACAAGAAATTTTAGAAAAATCGCCAACATCAATAAAAATGTTGAAATTCGCCATGAATTTAACGGATGATGGTATGGTTGGTCAGCAAGTATTTGCAGGTGAAGTTACTCGTTTAGCTTATATGACAGAAGAAGCAAAGGAAGGACGTGATGCTTTTTTAGAAAAAAGAAAACCAAACTTTCCTAAAACTTGGATACCATAGTTAATTAATAAATTTTCAATGATGAATTACGAATTGTTATTTTTAAGAATTTGTAATTTAAAATTATTAATTCGTAATTAAAATAAATGAAAATAATTTGTATAGGGCGTAATTACGCCAAACATATAGAAGAATTAGCAAATGAAAAACCAGAAAATCCTGTTGTTTTTTTAAAACCAGATTCTGCAATTCTTCCAAAAAAAATGCCTTTTTTTATTCCACCTTTTTCTGACGATATTCATTATGAAGTAGAGGTTTTAGTAAAGATAAATAAGGTAGGAAAACATATTTCGTCAAAATTTGCTCATAAATATTATGATGAAATAGGTTTAGGAATTGATTTTACAGCAAGAGACGTACAAACAAAGTGTAAAGAAAAAGGATTACCTTGGGAAAAAGCAAAAGCCTTTGACGGTAGTGCTGTTATTGGTAATTTTTATCCGAAGGAAGAATTTGATTTAAAGAGCATTTCTTTTCAATTACAAAAAAACGAAACAATAGTTCAGAATGGAAACACAACATCAATGCTTTGGAAAATTGATGAGTTAATTAGTTATGTATCAAAATATTTTACCTTGAAAAAAGGTGATGTTATTTTTACAGGAACACCAGCAGGAGTTGGTAAAGTTGTAGAAAATGATGTGTTAACAGGTGTTATTGAAGGAAAAGAAGCTTTTCAAATAAAAGTAAAATAAATAGACATCCCGTTTTTGCGGGATTCTTTTTTAATAAAAAGATATGAACGCAGAAATAATAACAATTGGAGATGAAATTTTAATAGGTCAAATTGTTGATACAAATTCACAGTGGATTGGTCAAGAATTAAATAAAATTGGAGTTTCGGTTTATCAAATATCCTCTATTCAAGATGAAAGAAAACATATTTTAAATGCTTTAAAAGAAGCTGAAAGTAGAGCTGATATCGTAATTATTACAGGAGGTCTTGGCCCCACAAAAGATGATATTACAAAAAAAACAATCGCTGAATATTTTAATGATGATAAAATTGTTGAATATCCTCAAGTAATTGAGCATATTAAACAGTTATTTGAAAAAATAAACCACCCTTACAATGAAGTTCAAAAATATCAAGCTCAATTACCATCAACAGCAACTTTGTTAATAAATCAATTTGGTACGGCACCAGGAATGTGGTTTTTTGAAAACAATACTGTCTTTGTGTCATTGCCAGGAGTACCATATGAAATGAAAGGGTTGATAACAAATGAAGTATTACCTCGAATTCAGCAAAAATATAAGCTACCATTTATATTGCACACCACAATAATGACAGTTGGCGTAGGTGAAAGTGTTATTGCTGCAAGAATTGAAACTTGGGAAAATAATTTACCATCACATATAAAATTAGCTTATTTGCCATCTTTCGGAAAGGTTCGATTACGAATTTCGGCAAAAGGAGTCAATAAAGAGGTTATTGAAAAAGAAGTAGCTAGCGAAGTAGCAATATTAAATACTTTAATTTCTGATGTAATTATAGGTTTTGATACAGATGCGTCTATTGAAAAAAGAGTAGGAGATTTATTAATGGTTCAAAACAAAACTCTAAGTACTGCCGAAAGTTTAACAGGGGGTAAAATAGCTGCTAATTTAGTGTCAATAGCAGGATCTTCGGCTTATTTTAAAGGAGGTTTTGTTACTTATACTGCCGAATTAAAAGAACAATTATTAGGTGTTTCGAAACAGCTAATAAAAGCGTTTAGTGTTGTAAGTAAAGAAGTTGCCGAAGCAATGGCTATTGGTTGTTTAAAAAAGTTAAAAACAGATTATGCTATAGCGGTTACAGGAAATGCAGGGCCTACTACAGATAATACCGATAAAAGTATAGGTGTGGTTTATATAGCTATTGCTACAACAACTAAAGTTGAGGTACATGAATTTAATTTTGGCCAGCCGAGAGAAAAAGTGATAAATAGAACTGTAACAAAAGCATTAGAGTTATTGCTTCAGGATATTTTGAGAAATTAATCTATAAGAAATGCTTTAAACACTTACTAAACCTAACATTTTTATAGTTTATAATTTTTGAGTTATTATAGCTGTTTTTATTAAAATAAATTTGTAAATTTGCCGGCAGTTACGCTTCCAGTAGGTTAGATGCTTAACCTCAGTTAGAATAGATCAAAAATAATAAGAATTTAAAAGAGAAATTTTTGCGCAATCAATATAAAAGCGTAAATTTGCACCTCGTTTAGAAATAACACTAAAAAACTGTCAAGAAGATGTCTAGAGTTTGTGAACTTACAGGAAAAAAAGCAATGGTTGGGAACAATGTTTCTCACGCATTAAATAGAACTAAAAGAAAATTTAACGCTAATTTAATGACTAAGCGTTTCTTTATACCAGAAGAAGATAAGTGGATTACACTTAAAGTATCTGCTTCTGCATTAAAAAATATTAATAAAAAAGGAATCTCTGCAGTGATTAAAGACGCTAGAGAAAATGGTTTCTTAACTAAATAATTCCTTACTTAGATAAAATTTCACAGAGATGGCAAAAAAAGGAAACAGAGTTCAGGTTATATTAGAATGTACTGAACATAAAGCGACTGGTAAACCAGGAACTTCACGTTATATTACTACAAAGAACAAAAAAAATACTCCTGATAGAATGGAATTAAAGAAATTTAATTCTATTTTAAAGAAGATGACAGTTCATAAAGAAATTAAATAATTAAAAGTTTTTTTAAACTTTAAATAAACCATAGAACATGGCAAAGAAATCAGTAGCATCGTTACAAACAGGAGCGAAAAGATTAACCAAAGCAATCAAAATGGTGAAATCTCCAAAAACAGGAGCTTACACATTTATTGAAGCTATTATGGATCCTGCACAAGTAAATGATTTTATAAAGAAAAATTAATTACTTATTTATAAAATATATAAAAGCTACTTTCATTAGAGAGTAGCTTTTTTTTGTCATATAAATCGGTGTTTTTGGGTTTTACCCTTTTTGAGGCAAGCTATTGGCAGTCAGGTTTCAATATTGAGTGTAAACAATACCAATATATTTAATACAAAAGTATTATATAATGACAATTTGACTATATAATAAGTTTGGTATAGTTTTTAACCTATATAAGCGATTATAAAATTTAACTATGAGTTTTTTTAAGAAGATTTTTTCAAAAGAGAAAAAAGAAACATTAGATAAAGGTTTAGAAAAAACTAAAACAAGTTTTTTCTCTAAACTATCTAAAGCCGTTGCCGGAAAAACAAAAGTAGATGCTGCAGTTTTAGATAACTTAGAAGAGATACTAGTTTCTTCTGATGTTGGGGTAGATACTACATTGAAAATTATTGATAGAATTGAAGCTAGGGTAGCTAGAGATAAATATGTAGGTACTGATGAATTAAACCAAATACTTAGAGATGAAATAGCAGGTTTATTGTCAGAAACAAATATTAAAGACGAAACAGAATTTAATGTTCCTGAAAATAATAAACCACATGTAATAATGGTTGTTGGTGTAAATGGAGTTGGTAAAACAACTACTATTGGTAAGTTAGCATCTCAGTTTAAAAAGAAAGGTTTAAAAGTTGTTTTAGGTGCTGCTGACACATTTAGAGCTGCTGCAATAGATCAATTACAAATTTGGGCAGATAGAACTGATGTGCCAATAATTCGCCAAGAAATGGGGTCAGACCCTGCTTCTGTAGCGTTTGATACCGTAAAATCAGGTGTAAATCAAAATGCTAATGTTATTATTATTGACACGGCTGGGCGTTTGCATAACAAAGTTAATTTAATGAATGAATTAACAAAGATTAAACGTGTAATGCAAAAAGTAATACCCAATGCTCCACATGAAGTATTATTAGTTTTAGACGGTTCAACAGGTCAGAATGCTTTTGAACAAGCAAAACAGTTTACCAAAGCTACGGAAGTAACTTCTTTGGCAGTAACAAAACTTGACGGAACGGCAAAAGGAGGTGTTGTAATTGGTATTTCAGATCAGTTTCAAATTCCTGTAAAATATATTGGAGTTGGTGAAGGAATTGATGATTTACAAGTGTTTAATAAACATGAGTTTGTTGATTCTTTTTTTAAATAAGAAAAATATAAAAAAAGCTCTCAATTTTGAGAGCTTTTTAACGTTTAAATTTATTCTAAAAAAAAATATTATAATTTAATTGTAGATAAATGAATATTTGTTTTAAAGTCATAAATTTCAATTAGGTGTCCGTCAAATAAATTTCTATTCCAAAATAATTTAGTTATTCTTAGCTTATAATTGTACCATTTTTTTTCTCCTTCATTTTTAATTGAAAGATTTCCTGTGTTAATAGCACTTAATATTTTTTCTTGTATATCCATTTTTAGGTATATTTTAAAATAATATTTTTAATTTTAGTATCGATGTCTTTAACTATAATTGTTTTGGATTTCTTTTCTAAATTAGATATTTCCGAAATTATTTTTATTTGATTTTTAGAAATGTTTTTAGGTATTTTAATTTTTTCTAAATCAACGCCATAAACATGTGGTTGTGCCTGTCCTCTTTGTAAATGATATACTTCTTTTTGGATAGATTTTAAAACATGAAAAATTAACTTTGTAGAAAATAAAGATTCATCTTTAGAAAGAATTGTATTGCAATCAGAAGCAAAAATTGGGTTAGAAAAATAATTTACATAACCAGAATATGCACCTGATGCACTCACTGTAATAATATTACCATCTCTGTTTGATTTATTGTGAAAATATGCTGGTTTCTGTCCTCCAGCAATTACAGGAATATTTCCTTTAGTAGTTTTAGCCTTTGTAATTGTACTACCTTTTTTTATTGTTGCTATATCTCTTAAAAATAGGAGTTCTTTTGTATTCCAAATATCTTCGTAGTTTAATTGTTCTTTTTTTGATAGTGAAATCTTTTTTTCAAAAGTAGTATCGTCAAAAGTAAATAAATCAACAAAGTTTTCATACCCTATATTTTCTTTTAAATTTTCGGGAATTTCTAAATCAAATTTATTTTCAGAAAACGCTTTATAAATATAATGACTTGCTTTATTCGGATTATCAAAACTATCCGCATCATACAATTGTGTACAATCGTCTATGGTTTTTTCTCTTTGAACAGCGTGTATTCCTTCGCTTCCTCTACGATTGCTAAATTCGTATCCTAAAAATTGTTTTTCATCTGTTTTATTTCCTGTTTTTATTAAAACGATTTTTTGAGGTAAAGCAATGATAAAATATACTAATTTTTCTTGTTCAATTTTTAAAATTGCGTTTAGTTTTTCTTGTTCGTTTTTGGCTTTTATTTTTTTATTGTATTCTTGATAAATTTCGGTATTTAAGATATTTTTATTTGGTTTTTTCTCTAATAAGGTTTTGTAATCATTAAAAGAGATTCCTTCCCAAATTTTTGTAACATATTTTTTCAGCGGATTTTCGATTCCGTTTATGGTAATATCTTGCAGATTTGTAAAAATAGTTGTTGCCGAAGCTTGAATATTTATCCAATCGGCATTATTTCTACGTTTTAAAAACAAGGTTATTGTTTTTATTTTAGTTGCCATAAATGTATTAGAACCCATTTCTGCAATTGCCAAAACATCAAAATATTTTAAGATGATTTCTCTGGTTTGTGTATAAATTCCAGTATTATTTAATATGGTATCTGGTAAGATAATACCTGCAACTCCACCATCTTTTAAAAGTTGTTTTGTTCGTTCAATAAACAAACATTCTATTTCGCTACTTTGGTCGGTTAATCTGTCGTATAAATCAAATGCTTTTTTTGATTTATTTTCATTCATTTGCCCTTTAAAAGCCGAAACCGAATACGGCGGATTTGAGATAATAATATCAAATTGTTTATTATCCTGCGGATAGTTTTTATCAGTTTCACAAAGTAAATCTTTAAATTCTTTTGATGTTTCAAAATCACCTAAACCATCTCCATGAATTACTTTAGCTAAACCGTCTCCGTGTAAGTAGCAACTAACTTTTGCGGTTTTTACGAGTCGATAATCTTTTTCAATTCCGTAAACATATTTTTCTGCCCAATCAAATGGGTTCGATTTCCAACTTACTAATTCTCTTTTTGTACTTGGGCTGTAATCGCTTGGGGTTAAGGTTTCAATATGCTTTTGAACCTCTTCCATTGATTCTGTAATAAAATGCCCACTTCCTGTTGCGTAATCAATTATTGTAGGTAATAAGTCTTTTTTATTTCCTTTTTTAATTTTTGTTGTTGTTATTTCTTTAAAAGGCAAACTTTTTATGATAAAACGAGCAATAGGAACAGGTGTAAAAAACTGTCCTGATTCTTGTTTTAATCCTGTTGTTAATAATAATTCAAAGAAATCACTTAAAAATTGTTGGCGATAATTATATCGAATTTTATAAACTTGTAAAAGTTCTACGACTTCTTTTACAACTTTTGCATTTTCTTGAAAAGAAGCATTATCATACACTTCTTTTATAGCAAATTCGTTGTTTTTTTTAAGTCGAAGTTCTGTAAAAATATCTTTTATTTTGGTTCTATCTTCTTCTGCTATTTGTCCAAATTGTTTATCAAATTCTTCATCGCTAACATCGGTTACTTTTTTTTCTAAAAGTTCGTCCATTCCTCTGTTGTAAAGGTCTGTTAGTCGTTTTTGAAAAGAAATATGAGTATCTTCTCCTTCAATCCATTGAAAATGTAGTGGTTCATTTTCTTTTCTATTTTCATCTACAATTTTACAAAGAAATAAAGTGAAAATTTTATTAAACGCATTTGGTTTATCAGAAACAACATTGTGTCTTAAAATTTCTAAAAAACGATTGAAAATGAAACTACTATCTTCTTGTTTTAAAACAATTAAATCATTTTTTATTAAAGCTTTGCTTTGAAATTGGTAAGCAGAAGCCCACTTATCAAAAATTCCGTTTTCTTTTGGAAGTTTATTCCATCTTTCGAAGAAGTCTTTTACATTGGCTGTTTGCCTATAATCTTCTTCAATTTTTATAATTTCGTTTTTATAGTTAATGATTTCGCCATTTAATTCCGATGCGTAAAGCATTATAATTTCGGCATTTTTATCTTGTTGAAAGTAGGTAAAAAGTTGTCCTCCGTTTTTTTGTAAGTTTTTAAATTCTTTTTCAAACTCCGTTCCCCAAGTTTTACATTCAATCATTAAATAGGCATCACCGTTATCACGGGTAACTAAAATATCTAAGCGTCCACTTGTTCCGTGTCCTGTTTTCCAAGTTTTTTCTAGGATAATATTTTCAGGTTTATAGCCTTTTTCGAGTAACCTGTTTACGCATTCTAAAACAACCCAATCTTCTGGTTTTACGATATTTTGAATCGTTTTTGTTGAGTCTCCAAAATTTATTTTTCCACCAAAATCGAATTGATTTTTTTCAAAATCTATTTCAATACTATACTTATTATATATTTTTTGAAATATTCCAGTAGTATTTTCTTTTGGAGAAAATCCTAGTGTTTGTATGATTTTTTTATAGTTGATGGTCATTTGAGTTTGTTTTTACAGCAGATTTTTTTTAAAAAATACTAAAATAATTTTGAAAAAAACTTTTTGCAAAAATACGATTTTTATTTGTTTAGTATCAGTATAAAAAAACGCTTTTAAACAGTATATTTGCAACCTAAATTTTTATAGTATAATGCGCACAAAATCACCAAAGCAGAATAAAATCAACGTAGTTACCCTAGGATGTTCTAAAAACATTTACGATAGTGAAATTTTAATGGGACAATTAAAAGCCAATGGTAAAAACGTGGTTCATGAAGATCCTGAAGATGATGGTAATATTGTTGTTATCAATACTTGTGGTTTTATAGGAAAAGCCAAAGAAGAAAGTATTGATACTATTTTGCATTACGCACAACGTAAAGAAGCTGGTGAAATAGATAAAGTATTTGTTTCGGGTTGTTTAAGTGAACGTTATAAGCCCGATTTAGAAAACGAAATTAAAAATGTAGACCAGTATTTTGGTACACACGAATTACCTCAATTATTAAAAGTTTTAGAAGCTGATTATAAGCACGAATTAATTGGAGAACGTTTAACAACGACCCCTAAACATTATGCGTATTTAAAAATTGCTGAAGGTTGCGATCGTCCTTGTTCTTTTTGTGCAATTCCTTTAATGAGAGGTAAACATAAGTCTACACCAATTGAAGATATTGTTATTGAAGCTACCAAACTAGCCGAAAAAGGAATTAAAGAATTGATGCTAATTGCTCAAGATTTAACCTATTACGGATTAGATATTTATAAAAAACGTGCTTTAGCCGATTTATTAAAAGAATTAGTAAAAGTTGACGGAATCGAATGGATTCGTTTACATTATGCCTTTCCTACAGGTTTTCCGATGGATGTTTTAGAGGTAATGAAAAACGAGCCAAAGGTTTGTAATTATTTAGATATTCCATTACAGCATATTAATACCGAAATTTTAAAATCGATGAAGCGTGGAACAACCCATGAAAAAACAACAGCATTGATTCATAAATTTAGAGAAACTGTGCCAAATATGGCAATTCGTACGACGTTAATTGTTGGATATCCTGGTGAAACAGAAGAACAATTTGAAGAGTTAAAAGCATGGGTAGAAGAAATGCGTTTTGAAAGAATGGGAGCTTTTGAATATTCTCATGAAGAAAATACAGGTGCTTTTGTTTTAGAAGATGATGTTCCTGCGGATGTGAAATTTCGAAGAGTAAATGAAATTATGGAAGTTCAAGGTCAAATTTCTTGGGAATTAAATCAAGCAAAAATTGGTAAAACTTTCCGTTGTTTATTTGATAGAAAAGATGGAGAATACTTTTACGGTCGTACTGAATTTGATTCGCCAGATGTTGATAATGATGTAATTGTAGATGCTACAAAACATTATATTAAATTAGGAGAATTTATCGACATTAAAATTGATGAAGCTGGAGATTTTGATTTATACGGAACTCCATTAGTGAAGCAAGAAAAACCAATGAGTTTAAATCAGAAGAAAAAAATAAATCATTAAGAGTTTATTTAAATTCTAAATAAAGTGTTTTTTAGACATAAACGTCATGCTGAATTTATTTCAGCATCGCATAAAACTAAGAATTACGGCAAATTATGATGCGAAACTGAAATAAATTCAGTTTGACGGATTCGATTTTTTAGCGATAAAAAGTTTTTAAATGGAATTTAAACAAATTCTAATAAACTTATTTTTAAAATATAAAAATCCTGCTTTTAGCGGGATTTTTTGTGTTTTAAATTCTATAATTTAGCCTTATGAAAAAAGCATATTTTAATTGGAGTTCAGGAAAAGATTCGGCATTTGCATTGTATAAAATATTACAGCAAAAAGAATATCAAATAGAAAAATTAATAACCAATGTAAATGAAGATTATCAGCGTGTTTCAATGCACGGGCTTCATGAAAACTTGTTAGATGCACAAGCTAAAAGTATTGCTATTCCTTTAGAAAAAATATATTTTCCTGCGGATGTTACTATGGATTTATATAACGAAAAAATGAAAGCCAAAACTGATGAGTTAAAATTATTAGGGTTTAATAATGCTATTTTTGGTGATATATTTTTAGAAGATTTAAAAAAATATAGAGATTCGAAATTACAAGAAGTAGGAATTACAGGAGTATATCCGCTTTGGAAACAAGATACTAAAACGTTACTTAGAGAATTTTTAGCCCTTGGATTTAAAACAATAACAGTTTGTGTAAATGCAAAATTATTAGGAGAAGAGTTTGTAGGAAGAATTATTGATGAAGATTTTATAAACGAATTGCCTGATAATGTTGATGTTTGTGGAGAAAATGGAGAGTTTCATACTTTTTGTTTTGATGGGCCTATTTTTAAAAATTCTATTGAATTTGAAATAGGTGAGAAGCTTTTAAAATCATATACATTAAATAAAGATGATTCTCAGAATTGTCATACAAATACTAAAGAAAAGGTTAAAAGTTATGATACTAGTTTTTGGTATTGTGATTTAATTTTAAAAGAATAAGAGCCTGTTTAAATTTTAACTAAAGTATTTTTTAATGTTTAACCGTCATGCTGAATTTATTTCAGCATCGCATAAAGTAAAGAACTACTGTAAATTAGGATGTGAAACTGAAATAAATTCAGTTTGACGGATTCGATTCGATTTTTTCAGCTATAAAACGTTTTAATTGAAATTTAAACAAATTTTAGCAGTTTTTTAAAAGGTGTATCTTAGGTTTTTAGCCCCGATTGAAGCAATTGTTTGAGCTCTTTTTTGATTTTTCTTCAAAAAAAGCGAGTGCGGAAAGCGGGATTAGCTTCAAATAATTTTTATAATAGGCTAAAAAAACTTGTTATTTGTTTTAAAATAGGTTCGGCAGGTGTGTTAATATAGCATTGTTTACAGTTATTGTACATGAATAAACAATCGATTAAATCGGTAAACATATGTAATAAAAGCCCTAAACCTATAATGTTATAAGGCTTTTTTAAGAATAATAACACTACGTAAATTAGCATGGCGTAATAGGTATGTAGTAGATGAAAACCAAAACTGCACCTGTTTGCTTGAAATATTGGAGTAGAAAAGAGGTGGTCTAAATCGACAAGCATAGTGCTTATTAAAATTAGCGATACGTTAATCCTGTTTTTATTAAAAAAAAGGTAAGCTATTAAAAAAGGAAATACGAAATGTAAAAAGTAATGCGTAATAGTTTGCATTTAAAGTTAGTGAAATTAAACGACTTCTCGCTCTAAGGCTAAAAAATGTGTTGGTTTGACTTTTGAAAAAAGCGGAAAAATTTTTAATTCACACTTGTAAGTTGATTTGTCTTTTCGGTAATTAACAATTATTCCTTTAAAAGGTTTGTTTGCTAAAATTTTTTGACGAATTTTATTTTTTACAATTTCAGATGTTTTTTTTCCTTGTAAAAAGGCTGGTGTTTTATTAATAACATATTCTTTATTATAACCAGTCATTTTTTTAAAACCATCACTAACCCATACTATTTTTTTATCAGTATTTGTAATAACAAGAGATTCGTATTGATTTTTATTTAAAATAGTACTTATTTCATTTATCCAGCCATGCTTTTGGGTAAGTTCTTTTAGATTACGAATATCTTTTATTAGTGAGTTTTCTTTAAAAACATCTTGTATTCCCCAGCTTAATAAGTTAATGTTTTGCTTTGGAGAAACTTTTATTAATAATTTAGTGTTTACGTAATTAGCTTCACTTAAAGAAGATAAAAAGATATCTAAGCACATCATGTTTGATAAATTATTTTTCATGTAAACTAAATTTTGTAAATTAGAATAAAAAGTAAAAGTAAGAAATTAAAATTTTTCAAATACGCCTAATCCAAATAAAGCGAAATCATATTTTACAGGATCATTTTTATCAAAGTTTCGTAAGGTATTGTCTAGCTCTCTTAATGCTTTCCAATCGTTTTGTTTTCTTGTTAGAATTTCTAATTTTCGAGCAACATTACCTGAATGAACATCTAACGGACAGTGTAAGTGTGCTGGGTTGTGAGTTTTCCAAATACCTAAATCTACGCCTGTTTTATCATTTCTAACCATCCAGCGTAAAAACATGTTTATGCGTTTTGAAGCTGAGCCCTTTAAAGGGTCAGAAACATGTTTTAAGGTTCTTTTTTGATATGGTATTTCAAAAAAAATTTGTTTGAAATTATGAATAGCTATTTGATAATTATCGGTGTTATTTGTTGCTAAAACAGCCTCTAATCCGTTATGATTTTTATAAATGTTTTGGAGTGATTTTATAAATTGTTTAAAATCATGAGCATTAAAAGTACGATGTACAAAGCCATCAAAGGAAGCTAAATCATTTTCAGTATGATTGATTACAAAATCATAAGGTGAATTGCCTAATAGCTCAATCATTTTTAAAGCATTTTTAATAATCATTTTTCGGTTTCCCCAGGCAATTGTTGCTGCTAAAAAACCAGCTATTTCAATGTCTTGTTTTAAAGAAAATTGATGAGGAATTTGGATAGGGTCGCTTTCTATAAAATTTGGGTTATTATATTTTATTACTTTTTCGTCAAGAAACTCTTTAAGGTCTATTTTATTCATGCTACGTTAAATCTGCAACAAAGCTACTAAAAACAAAAAAAGCATTATAGCTAGCATGTAAAAGAATACTCCAAATTAAACCAAAGCGAACCCTAATAAACCCTAAATAACCTCCTAAAATTATTTGTGGAGCTACTAAAACTGGGGCCAATAAAAGTACATTAGTTGTAATTTCAAAGTTTGATAAATGAATGAACCCAAAAATAATAGCAAATGTAAAAAAAACTATTTTGAAGTTTTTTTTATGATTAAATAAGGTTATTGGGGCTCTAAAAACTAACTCTTCTAGCAAAGGTGCTATTATTACGGCAAACAGTAAAACGTGAGTTTTAGACATTTTTTTTAGTAATTTTTCCATTGCGTGGCTATCCATATCTACCCATCCAAAATGATTAATTAATCCAAACAAAGGGGTTAAAAGGGCAGCGGTAAATATGCTTATAACAAGTAAGTGCAATAATATTTTAAATTTATAAAATAAGTTTTGATTTTTATCTTTTTCTAAAATCGGGTTTTTTAAATAATCAATAAGTTGGTTAAAAGTTTTTATCATTATATAGTTTATAAATAAATAGTTAAAACCTTTAATTTGTTAGGTTATTCAACAATAACTCCATCTTTCATAGTCAAAGTACGGTCTGCCATTTCAGCTAATTCTTTGTTGTGAGTTACTAAAACAAAAGTTTGCCCGAATTTGTCACGAAGTTTAAAAAATAATTCATGTAAGTTTTTAGCCGAAGTAGAATCTAAATTACCTGAAGGTTCATCAGCAAAAATAACAGCAGGTTCATTAATTAGGGCTCTGGCAACTGCAACACGTTGTTGCTCTCCTCCTGATAGTTCATTAGGTTTGTGGTTTTCTCTGTGTGTTAAGCCTAAAAAAGTTAACAATTCTTTAGCCTTTTTCTCGGTAACCATTTTTGATTTTCCACCAATAAAAGCAGGTATGCATACATTTTCAAGTGCTGTAAATTCAGGTAATAATTGATGAAATTGAAAAATAAAACCGATATGTTTATTTCTAAAAAAAGAAACTTGTTTATCAGTTAACCCTTTTATAGAGGTGTTGTTTAGATATAATTCGTAACTTTTAGTAGTTTTAGGTGTGTCAAGTGTTCCTAAAATTTGTAATAAAGTTGTTTTTCCTGCACCAGAAGGTCCTACAATAGCAACAATTTCTCCTTTTTTAATATGAAGGTTTACTCCTTTTAAAATTTCAACATCACCATAGTTTTTATGGATATTTTTTGCAATAATCATAGTTCTAAATTCAGGATAACGAATGTATAAAAAAGAAATTAGATAGTCTTTAAACACAGGTTTATTTCAGATTATAAATTTTTACATAATGTTTTTTAGCATGTTATAATTTTTAAAATAAAAAAGTTGGAATATAATAGCATGTTGATTTTTTATTTGCCTATTAACAGGTTTAAAATAGTTATAATTTAAATACTTAAATTATAAAAATAGTATATAAAATATATGTAAATTAAAATAATTTTTAATGTTAAGTAAAAATAAAATTTGGAAGAAAAGAATAATAATTATAGTAAATAGTAATGTATTATAATTTGAATTTGTATTTTTGTTCGACTTTAAAAATTCATATCTAATGAACTTACACGAATATCAAGGTAAAGAAATATTAAACAGTTTTGGAGTTCGTATTCAACGCGGAGTTGTTGCAAACACACCAGAAGAAGCTGTTGAGGCAGCGAAGAAATTAACTGAAGAAACCGGTACAGGTTGGCACGTAATTAAAGCACAAGTACACGCAGGTGGTCGTGGAAAAGGTGGTGGAGTTAAGTTGGCTAAAAACTTAGATGAGGTAAAAAGTATTTCTAATGATATTTTAGGAATGATGTTAATTACACCTCAAACCTCAGCTGAAGGTAAATTAGTAAACCAAATTTTAGTTGCAGAGGATGTATATTATCCTGGAGATAGTGAACCGAATGAATTTTACATGTCAGTTTTATTAAACCGTGCAACAGGTAGAAACATGATTATGTATTCTACTGAAGGTGGTATGGATATTGAAACTGTAGCAGAAGAAACTCCACACTTAATTTTTACAGAAGAAATAGACCCTTGTTTAGGTTTAATGCCTTTTCAAGCTCGTAAAATAGCATTTAACTTAGGTTTAAGTGGTGTTGCTTTAAAAGAAATGGTGAAATTTGCTACAGCTTTATATACAGCTTATATTAAATCTGATTCAGCAATGTTTGAAATTAACCCTGTGTTAAAAACATCTGATGATAAAATAATGGCTGTTGATGCTAAAGTTACTTTAGATGAAAACGCTTTATATCGTCATAAAGATTATGCTGCAATGCGTGATTTACGTGAAGAAAACCCAATTGAAGTAGAAGCTAGAGCTGCAGGTTTAAACTATGTAGATTTAGATGGAAATGTTGGATGTATGGTAAACGGAGCAGGACTTGCAATGGGAACTATGGATTTAATTAAACAAGCAGGTGGTGAGCCAGCTAACTTTTTAGACGTTGGAGGTACTGCTGATGCTGAACGTGTTGAAAAAGCATTCGGAATTATTTTAAAAGATAGTAACGTAAAAGCTATTTTAGTAAACATTTTTGGTGGAATTGTTCGTTGTGATCGTGTTGCTCAAGGTGTTGTGGATGCATATAAAAGTATGGGAGACCGAATTAATGTGCCTATTATTTGTCGTTTACAAGGAACAAATGCAAAAGAAGCTAAGGAGTTAATTGATAACAGTGGAATGAAAATTATTTCAGCTACTGAATTTCAAGAAGCTGCCGATAAAGTTGCTGAAGTTTTAAAAGCATAAAAATTAGTATATATTATATAATATGCTATGTAAGTTAATTCTTAATTTATAAAAAAAAAGTCTACTTTTAAAGTAGGCTTTTTTTTTTACTACAATTAAAAAAGCTATTTTATAAGGGGTTAATAATTAATTTTCTTTTAGGTAATGATTCAATAATTTTTTATTAAGATTAAGCTAACATTTAAACAGTTATTACTCAGTAGATTTGTAGTGGTTTGCAAACCGAGTGAAATTTGATCCTTAATTAACCATAGTGGTTAATATTAAAAAAATAGTATTAAGAAAAACAATAATATTGGTAAAATACCTTATTAAAAAAAATTATGAAAACAATTAAATTTTTATTAGTAGCACTTTTTTTAACATTAAATGTAGTAGTTAATGCTACAAACCCTTCTGATAGAGAGGATGAATTAATAAACAAGGAAATACATAAGTTATTAAAGAATCCTAGTATTGAGTTAAATGCTAATGTATCTGTAATAGTTAAATTAACAGTCAATAGTAAAAATGAGATTATTGTATTATCAGTAAATTCAAAAAACAATGTCGATAAAATAGATGATTACATTAAATCTAGTTTAAATTACAAAAAATTACCAGGAAAAATTGAAACAAAAATTTATAGTTTACCTGTAAAATTAGTAGCGTCGAAGTAGGTTGTTATTATTATTTAGTAAAAAGGCTTTTATGAAAATCATAAAAGCCTTTTTTTATAAGTTTTTTCTTAAAACAGCAATTTCATCACGTAATTGAGCTGCCAACATAAAATCTAAAGATTTTGCTGCTGTTTCCATTTTTTTACGTTTTTCTCGAATTCGCTTTTCTATTTCTTGTTTTGGCAGATATTCTAAATCTACTTCTGCAGCTTTTTGAATAGCATTGTCATATTGATATGTAGCAGTTGTTTCTTTAGAAAGAGTATTGTCTAGTTTTTTATTTATTTGAGTTGGTGTAATTCCGTTTTTGGTATTGTAATTTATTTGCTTTTCTCTTCTGCGTTCGGTTTCATCAATAGTACGTTGCATACTATTGGTAATTTTATCAGCATATAAAATTGCACGTCCATTAACGTTTCTAGCAGCTCTACCAACAGTTTGAGTAATAGATCGGTGACTACGTAAAAAACCTTCTTTATCGGCATCTAAAATAGCAACTAATGATACTTCAGGTAAATCTAATCCTTCACGTAATAGATTTACACCAATTAAAACATCAAATAACCCTTTTCGTAGGTCTTGCATTATTTGTACCCGTTCTAGAGTATCTACATCTGAATGAATATAACGGCAACGAACCTGAATTCTTGTTAAATATTTAGCCAATTCTTCAGCCATACGTTTAGTTAAGGTTGTAACCAATGTACGTTCATCTTTTTCTACTCTTATTTGAATTTCTTCAATTAAATCATCAATTTGATTTAAGCTAGGGCGTATTTCTATAACAGGATCTAACAATCCTGTTGGTCTAATAACTTGTTCAACAAATAAGCCTTCTGTTTTTTGTAATTCATAATCGGCTGGTGTTGCCGAAACATAAATTACTTGATTTTGTAATAGTTCAAATTCATCAAATTTTAATGGGCGATTATCCATTGCTGCAGGTAATCGAAAACCGTATTCTACTAAGTTTTCTTTTCTACTTCTATCACCTCCATACATGGCGTGAGTTTGTGGAATAGTAACATGACTTTCATCAATAACCATTAAATAATCATCAGGGAAATAATCTAGTAAACAGAATGGACGTGTACCAGGATCTCTTCCGTCTAAATATCTAGAATAATTTTCAATACCAGAACAATAACCTAATTCACGAATCATTTCTAAATCAAACTCTGTTCGTTCTAATAAACGTTTTGCTTCTAGATGTTTGCCTATTTCTTTAAAATAATCGACCTGTTTAACCATATCATCTTGTATTTTATGAATGGCGTTTTGTAGTACATCTGGTGAGGTAACAAAAAGGTTAGCAGGGTAAATTGTTAATTCATTTAATTTTTCAATTATTTGATTTCCTTCTATTTCAAAAGTTTCAATTTCTTCAATTTCATCACCAAAAAAATGAACACGATAACCACTATCACCATAAGAAGGATAAATAGTTACAACATCTCCTTTTACTTTAAATGTTCCGCTTTTTATTTCTACTTCAGTTCTAGAATATAAACTAGTAACTAATTGGTGTAAAAATTTTGTGCGTGAAATTTGTTGGTTAACTTGAATAGGAATTACATTTTTTTTAAATTCTTGTGGATTACCGATACCATATAAACAAGAAACAGAAGCAATAACTATAATATCTCTACGACCAGATAGTAATGATGATGAAGTGCTTATTCGTAAGCGTTCTATTTCATCATTAATAGATAAGTCTTTTTCAATAAAAGTACCTGTAACTGGTATATATGCTTCTGGTTGATAATAATCATAATAAGATACAAAATATTCAACAGCATTGTTAGGAAAAAACTGTTTAAACTCAGAGTATAATTGTGCTGCTAAAGTTTTATTATGTGCAAGTACTAATGTAGGTCGATTAACTTCGGCAACTACATTTGCCACTGTAAAAGTTTTACCAGAACCTGTAACACCTAATAATGTTTGGTATTTCTCAGCGGTATTTAATCCGTTTACTAATTGTTTTATAGCAGTAGGTTGATCGCCAGTTGGCTTAAAATCGGAATGTAATTCAAAATTCATATAACAAAAATACGGATAGTTTATTTGATAAACTATCCGTATAGAGTAACTATAAAAAAGTTGTTTATTTTCTTAATAAAGAAAAATGGCCTTGATGTTGATGAACTTTACCTTTTCTATCAATAAGTGTTATTTTAAACCAATAATCATTTGAAGGTAGTGTTTTTCCTTTGTAACTTCCATTCCAATTTTGATTATCAATAGGAATAATAGCTACTGTTTTTCCATATCTATTAACAATAGTAATGTTGCTTGAAGGGTAAAAACTAGAATTGGCGCCTTTTATTTTCCAAGTATCATTATAACCATCTCCATTGGGGGTAAAAAATTTAGGATACTCAATAACAGAAACATCTAATATTGCATCAGGTAAACAACCGTTTTTATCGTTTACTACAATAGTATATATACCTCCTGTAATGTTTTCAAATAAAGGTTCGTCTTGAAAACTAGTTTGGTTACCATCTTCATCTATAAGTAAGAATTGATAATTACCAATGCCTAGGTTTTTATTTTCTGTAATTATTTTTATAGCATAAGAATCTAGTCCGTTATTATTGGTGTCATCTACAATAACTACATCATCAGTATTTAAAGTTGGGTTTATAGACTCGTTAACTATAATTTCTTTACTTCTTTTACATCCAGTACCATCTAGCATTGTTGCTGTAATAATATAGGTACCTCCTTTTTGTATGTTATAAAAAGCATCTGTACCAAGAATTTTAGGATCTCCTTTTAAAGTCCATTCATAACTATAAGTTGCATTAGGATTTATGGATTCTAATTTTGTTTGTGGATTGTTTAAGCAAACAATTATTGGGGTATCTACCATAAAATCAGGTAGGGGGTTTATTTTAATTTGAAAGGTTAGGTTTGTATTGACACAAGATGTTTTAGTGTTTAATACTCTAACAAAAATTGTTTGGTTGTTTGTTGTATTTTCATAAGTGTTTTTATTAATAGGTGTGTTTCCTGATTTAGCACCAGCTAAACTCTCATGAAAACTAATAGTGTAATTACTGTGTAGGGCTACAGGATATTTTGCTAAAATTTCAAGTGTTTTATTTTTAAGAGTGATGTCTCCATTAATTCCGTTCGTATTATCAGAATTACTATCTGTTTCATTATCACAATCAATATAGTCTGTGATATTTAAAGGGATTAAAGGTTCTGGATGGATAATTAATTGAAATTTACTAATACCGTATCTACAACCAGTATTTTTATTTAACAAGCTAATATAAATAATTTCAATTGCAGGACTATCATTTAAAGGGGTTGTAGGTGGAACTGTAGTTGTTGCTAGCTTATTAGAGTAATTGGTTTTAGGAAGTGGATTACTTCCGTTTATAGCATTTTGTAAGGTGTTATGATAAGAAATTTCAAATAAATTAGGATCTCTTCCATTAAGAACATCTACATCTCTTTCTGATAAGTTAATGTTTTGAGCAAATCCATTTCTTGAATTTCCGTCAGTAATAGTTGGAGTATCACATATTTCTAAAGCAGGAATTTTATTTGATATAATTGGTAATGAGTTTATAATAATGTCAAATGTTAAATGATCATTAAAACATCCTGTATTATTATTAACAACCCGAACATGTATTGTTTCTTTATTAATTGTTTGATTTGTGTAAGTAGTATCGTTTGTTATAGGAGAATTTCCAGAAGTAGCATCAGCAGCATTTGTGTGAAAAGTAATGGTATATGCTGAGTTTTGTTGAGTACTTCCTAAAATATCAGTAACCTTGTCCGTTAGGTTTATGTTGGTATTTACGCCATCATTAAAAGCTCCACTATCAAAATCGTCACAAAGCTCTATATTCGTAACATTTTGAACTATAGGAATTGAATTAACATTTAAGGTAATATGTGCTCCAAAACCTAAACAATCATTATCTAAGTCACTATCTACCCTCACATAAATTTTTTGTGTATTCGCATACCCAATATTTCTGTAATTAGAAGTATTGGTAATTTTATTTACTTCAGCTAATGCATCAGCTTCATTTTTATAGTAAGTAACATTTATTTGTTGTCCTGTAGCGGTAAAAAGTGCTTTAATTTCTGCATCAACAGTACTAAAATCAAAAGAAGTTACACCATCAGTATCATCATTAGCAATGTTATTATTTCCGTTAATATCTAAAAAATCATCACATTGATTAAAGGTTTTTTGAAATGATGATGGTATTCCTGTTGTTGATACCGTCAAGTTAATTTGCGATATTTTATAACAGTTTTCGTTAGAAATAGTTCTAACCCAAATAACATCGGAAGTAGCAGTTCTATTAGAAAATGCTGTTACATTTAATATTGGCATTGTATTATTTTCAGCATCATTTAAAGAAGGATAAAAAATAAAAGTTTCATTTAAATAATTAGCCGAAACTTTACTTCGAGCTTCTTCTAAGTTAAAATTAGCAAAAGCATCTGTATCATTGTCACATTGTTTTAATTCTACAATGTTATTAGTTACAGGTAGTGATTTTACAACTAAATTAAATGTTTTAGAGGTGTTATTACACGCCATATTGTTTTTGTTTTCTACTCTAACATAAACTTGTTGCGTGTTAATTATAGCATTTCTATACGGAGTATTTTTATTAATAACATCTGTGTTTTTATCAGTTTGTGCGCCTATTAAAGTTGTATGGTATGATATATTATAAATAGCTGGATCTAAAGCTCCTAAAATTTCAGCATCTTTTGTATTTAACAAAAAGTTATTAAAATAGCCGTCAGTATCCGTTCCATTAAAAATATCGTCACATTCTTCATATTTTAAAGGAGTTTGTGGTGTTGGTTCATTAGTAATTATTGAATTAAAAGAAGTATCTACAAAACATTTTTGAGTTATTTTATTTCTTATTCTAATATAAATAATATCGTTAAAGGTTAAATTTTTATAGTTATTAGGAGTTGTTATAGGGGTTGTATATGTAGGATCAGTGTAAAATAATACTTCAAATTTAGTATTACTTTGGCCAGCTAAAATTTCATTTATTTTAGAAGATAAGTTTATTTGAGTATTTAAATTATCACTACAAGTAAAAAGGGCTGTAATAGCTGTATTATTTTTTGGTATTTCAGAAAATTCTAAATTAATATCATCTTCGTCAGTACAAGTTCCGTTTGTTATTTTACAAGTATATTTTCCATTACCTAAGTTAGCTGTATAATTTTGAGTTGTAGCTGAGGGTATAATAATATCATCTTTATACCATTGATAACTGTCAGCAGTAATATTTGATGTTAATAGTTTTTCTGTTCCACAAACTGAATTGTTAGTGCTAGATGAAAAATCTGTACCTAAGTTTAAACCTAAATTGAAACTCCCTTTTTCTAAAAAAACGGCTGAATCATATCTATTATCTCCATTATCAGCAATAACTAATTTAATATGGTATTTTACGTTTGGTATTACTTTAGCTTTTACAGTAAGTACCGTGGTTCTTCCATCAAAATTGGTGTCGCCAAGATTGTTGCCTGCAAAATAATTTTCATTATTAGCAGCACATCCCAGAGATCCACTCGAAGTATTATTTATTATACCATGAACATTTGTAACACTTACAGGAATATTTGTATTAGGTATAACAGCTAAATTATTATACGTTATATCTCCTTCTTTTTTTAATAAAAAAGCAAATGCATCTGCATAATTACATGGATAATTACTTTGATATTCTTCAGAAGCCATTAAATAGCGAAAGCTAATTTCATCTGATTTAGGGACAAAATCAAATTCAATAAAACTAGCATCGTTTAAATCTGTATTTGTTAGTGAATTACTTAAATCTATATCATTTTTACCAGTTGTTGGTGTATCTAAATTTCCGAAAATTGTTTCTCCTATAGAATGGGCTCTTCCTGTAGATATAACAATACCTTCTTTAAACGGAAATTTACTTCCTGGTTTACTTTTAAAGTAACCGTAATTTTTAGCTTGTGTATTAGTTGGAGCTCCATAAACTGAAGAAGTTATATCTGTTACTTCAGTACAACTATTATCTATAAGTACTTTTTTAATAAGATCTTCAGGTGTATAATTAGCCTCTATATCATTAATGTTATTTACTTGTATTGTTTGCGCTTTTAATGGTGAAAATGATAATAATAGCAGTATAGTTAGTAGTAAATTTAGTTTCATATAAAGGTAATTTGAAAATTTCACGTTATTTTTATTAAAAAAAAATAAAAATTGTTTTAATAGGTAAATTTACTTAACTTATTGAAATAATTATGATTAAATTAATGCTGTTTAAGTATTTTTATATGATGAAAATTGACAAAAAAAAGACTTCCTTTTCTCTGGAAGTCTTTTTTTTGTCAATTTTAGAGATTAGTTTTTTTCTAATAAACGAAACCCTTCTCCATGGATATTAATAATCTCAACATTTTCATCACCTTTTAGATATTTTCTTAGCTTGGCAATATACACGTCCATACTTCTAGATGTGAAGTAGTTATCATCTCTCCATATTTTAGTTAACGCTAATTCACGAGGCATTAAGTCATTTTTATGAACAGCTAATAATCTTAATAATTTACTTTCTTTAGGTGATAGTTTTTGTACTTCTTCATTATTGAGTGAAAGGTGGCGAAGTTTAGAATTAAAATGAAAAGCACCAATTGTAAATTCAAATTCATCAGTATCGCTAGACTTTTCATTTTCTTTACGTTGTAAAATAGCTTTTATTTTATGTAATAAAACTTCAGAATCAAAAGGCTTATTTAAGTAATCATCGGCACCAACTTGATATCCTTTCAAAACATCTTCTTTTAGTGTTTTAGCTGTTAAAAATATAATAGGAACTTCTTTATTAGTACTGCGAATATCTTGAGCTAATGAAAAACCGTCTTTACGAGGCATCATAACATCTAAAATACATAAGTCATATTCTCCATTTTTAAACATAATCAACCCATCTATTCCGTCTTTAGCAAGGGTTACATTATAATCATTCAATGCTAAATAATCTTTAAGAACTGTTCCGAAATTTGGATCATCTTCTACTAGTAGTATTTTTTTACTTCCCATTTTTTTATTTTTTTATATTAGTGGTAATTTTACTGTAAACACACTTCCTTTACCTTTTTCACTTTCAACGTTTACAGTGCCTTGATGGCTTTCTATTATTTCTTTAACATAAGCTAATCCTAAACCGTGTCCTTTAACATTATGTATATTTCCTTTATGTTCTCTATAAAATTTGTCAAAAACATATTTTTGAGCATTTCTACTCATTCCAATTCCTTCATCTTTTATTTGAAGAATAAAAGATGAAGGAGTATTTTTAGTATAAACATCAATTTTAGGTGCGCCTTCAGAATATTTTAATGCATTTTCTAACATATTAACAATAATGTTAGTTAAATGAAATTGATTACCAAATACTTCAGTTATTGTAGCTTCAAAATGGGCAGTTACACTCCCTTTTTTATCATCTACCAATAACTGAATATGTTCAATAGCTTCTTCAATAGTTTCATGCATATCAGTAGCTTCTTTGGTAATTTCAATTTGTTTTTTTTCTAGTCTTGAAATCCGTAATACATTTTCTACTTGTGCATGCATCCGTTTATTTTCTTCACGTATCATTTGTACGTAACGTTTTACTTTTTCTTGATCAGATATTATTTTTGGGTTTTTAATAGCATCTAAAGCTAAATTAATAGTAGCAATGGGGGTTTTAAATTCATGAGTCATGTTATTAATAAAATCTGTTTTTATTTCTGATATTTTTTTTTGACGAACTAATTGATATAGTGACGTTGAAAATGCAGCTATAATTATTCCAATAAATAATAGAGATAATCCTAAAATTTTTATTATTCCTGAAAGCAAGTTTTTTCGTTCATCAGGAAATTTTATATATAACTTATATTTACTATCGCCATTATCATCAGCCAATAAAGGATAATTAGCATCATTAGGTTGTATGTTAAAGTAGCCAGATTTTAACTGTGTGGCTAAACCATCTTCATAAACGCCATATTTAAAATCTTGTGTAATATTCATTTTAGCTAATTCTTCTTTTATAGTTAAATTAAGCTCTTTATTACTAATTCTTTGATTAATGAGGTATAATCTTTTCTGTTGACGAAACATGTCTTCAATTAATTGTCTATTGAATTTGGGATATGTTTTGAAAGTTGAAAAGCTAGTTTCTTCTACAAAAGGTATAAAATCTTTATTGTCAGATTTTATTATTTGTGAAGAATAAAAATCTTGTTTTGCAGAGTAACGTTTAATAACAATAGAATCATTATTAATAAATTCTCCAGGCATTTTTATACTTTCACCTAAAATAGTAGTGCCAAAGGTAAATTTTCTTTTATTGGTAGTATCTATTTGTTGAAAAAGATAGGTAGTCATTTCTGCATCTGAAACAAACTTTTTGTCTTTAAAAAATTCTTGATTATTTTGAATAAACTCAGCATATTCTCTATCCTTAATCCTTTCAGATGTTCTTGCTAGTGCAATTGTAACATTATTATTGAATTGTTGTTGTTTGTTTTTAATAGCGTCTTTAATCCAATATACTTGAACAGATATTATTCCTATTAAAGAAACACTCATTAAAAAAACAATAAGAATGAAAATTTTCTTCCCCATTATTCAAAAATAAATTAATAAAATGATGTGATGATTGCTTTTAACTTACATTAACTTATAATCTTACAAAATTAAGATAATGTTAACGTTTTTTTTAGATAAATAGAAATTATTTAATATTTTTTATTAAAATATTATGAATACGTGCTATTTGTTTTTCTGTATCGATGAGTTTATCATTTTCAATAATATAATGTGATTGCATTATTTTTTTAGTTTCTTGCCATTGATTTTTCATTCTATTTTTAACAGAAGCTATTGTTGTATTGTCTCTTTTTAAAACACGTTTAATTCTTATATGTTCAGGAGCAGTAACCGTAATTATTTTATTACAAAAAGAGGTACTATTATTTTCAAAAAGAATAGCATTTTCATATAAAATGTATGTTTTTTTTGTGTTTTTACGTATAAATTTTTGAAAATGAAGATGAACTACAGGGTGTACAATTGCATTTAGGGTTTGTAATTTTTGTTTATTGTTAAAAACAATATCGGCTAAATACGGCTTGTTTAACTCTTTTTTTATGTATACTTCTCTTCCAAAATTTGAAATTAATTTTTGTCTAATTTCAGAAGATGAATTCATTAGTTTTTTTGCCTCATCATCTGCAATATATATAGCAATATTCTCAAATTTAGCAAACATTTTTAAAACAGTAGATTTTCCACTACCAATACCACCTGTTAAACCTACTATCATTATTTACGTATTAAAAAATCTATTTTTTTAGGAACTATTCTTACTAATGTAATTGAATCAGGTACTTGTGTTAATTTAGGGATTAAATAAGAAGATTCGTTTATTTTTACGTCATTGTAATCACAAGTTATTTTAAATAAATTTGCATTTACTTTATTAAAATTTTTTAAACCCACTTTATAAATTATTTTCACTTTTTTGGGAAAAATATTTATACTTTTTGGGGCGTTTTTAACTAAAATAGGCACTTCGATTTCACCTTCGGTGAATTTATCAACTACAATGTTTATTTCTGCAAATTTATCTGATAGTTTTATGTTTTCGGGTATATTAATATTTGATTTTACTTTAATGTTTTTTGAAACATTTTCAAGTTTTTTATTCTCTAAATTTAGAAAATTTATTTTTTTTATTAATGATTGTTCTCCAGAAATTAAAACAGTATCAGGAGTTGTTTTAATGGGGGAAGCTAAATTATAACCAAGTTGAAAAGTAATATCTAAATTAGTTTTTAATGGTACTTTTTTTGAATGTAATGTACCTATTTGTAGTGGAATTGTGTCTTTTTGAACTTGTATTAATTGAACTCCTGATTTTAATTTATCTTGTATTTTTTTTTGCAACTTTTTAGTTAAAAAATAGTAGTTTGTAGTTTCTTTGTTTTTTGCTTTTCCTAAATCTAGAGCAATGGTGTTATTATTAAAGTTAGAAGCAATTAATTTAAAACCACTACCTTTTACAAGTAAAGATATTTTTTTTACAGGAGCGTTAATAATTGTTTTGTTGGTGGCTAAATTAGTATATGTAGTTCTAATAGTTATTTCTGTAGTATACTCTTTAGATAGGTTTATAAGTAACCAGAAAAGAATGGATGCAGATAAAAAACTAAAAAAGGTTTTAGGTATGTTATTTTTTTTTTTCAATTTATAAATATATAATGTAATTTATAGAAAAAAACAAAAAAGAGAGCTAATTAGCTCTCTTTTTTACACAAAATAGTTTAATTATTTTTCAACGTCTGTAGAGTACTTTTTACTTAATTCCATTGATATGGCAGAGCGTTCAAATTTAATTTTACCAGCTCCTGTTTCAATAGTAATAGTGTTGTCATTATCATTAATTTCAACAATTTTACCATGAATACCACTACTTGTAACTACTTTAATTCCTTTTTTAACAGTTGTTTGAAATTTTTTTTCATTTTTTTGACGCTTCATTTGTGGGCGAATAATCAAAAAGTAAAAAACGGCAATCATTGCTACAAAAGGAAGCATACTCATAATGCTTTCTTGGGTACTTGCTTGTAAAAATATAGTTATAAACATTATACAGCTTTCTTTTTAGGAGTTACCATACCAGAAATTTTTACAATTTCTCTACCTTTTTCAGTATTGGTAGTTAATGTTATAGATTTTGATTGTTTGTTTGGTTTTCCACTAGTATTAAAACTTACTTGTATTTTACCACTTTTACCAGGTGCAATAGGTTCTTTTGGCCATTCAGGAACTGTACATCCACAACTAGCCCTTGCATTTGTTATCACTAAATCTGTTTTACCTGTGTTGGTTACAATAAAAGATGTTTTAACAACATCACCTTCGTTAACAGTTCCAAAATCATGCTCCTCTTTATCAAAAGAAATAGAAGGGGCTCCTAAGCTAATAGAACCATCTCTTTTTTTAGCATTTTCTACATTTTCTTTTTTTACTTTAGATGAGGCATCTCCTTTACCACAAGAAATAATCATTCCTGTTGAAAGAACAAATGCAATTGCTACAGCTATTTTCTTCATGTTAAAAATATTTTAAATTGTTTTTTGTAAAAATAATAATTTTTTTATAACAAACCTCTACCAATCTTAATCATCTTGTCAGAAGCTAGGTAATCTTTAGCTAATTTATCTAAAACCCCGTTAATAAAGTATCCACTTTTGTTTGTAGAGTAATCTTTAGCTAGTTCAATATATTCATTAATACTTACTCTACTAGGTATTGATGGAAAATGTAAAAACTCTGTAATTGACATTTTTATAATAATCATATCAATATCAGCTATTCTATCAGCTTCCCAATTTGGTGTTTTTTCAATAATATCGTCTTGATATTTATGTTGATGTAAAACTGTTTTTGTAAATAAGTTAGATACAAATTGCTTGTCTTCACTATCTTTATATAAGCTTCCTAGAATAAAAGGGTTTTGTGCTTTTTGTTTGTTTAATGATTTAACAATCCAGGTGTTTATAAAAGGTATATCATCTACCCAAGAAATCATTTTGTCTTCAAAATAATCTGCTAATTTTTCATTAGGAGCTATAATTTCTTTAAAAAATGATACAATAAAAGCGCTGTCTATGTGGTAAGAATCATCTTCAGTGTTCATATATTTTTCATATAAATCACTTTTTTGTAATTCGTCTAAAATAATACGCACATACTCATTGTCAAGTTCCCAGTAATTAAGTTCATTAAGAGATACATATGCTTCTAAACTAGTACTTTCAGTTAGTTTATTAATGATTTTGTTATCAATAAATTTTCTGTTTGGGTTTAAATCTTCTTTAGTAGCTAGTATTTTCTTTTTAGAAAGTACTATTCTCTTTTGAGCTAATTTTTGAACTTCAACTAGTAATTGAAGGTTAAGGACATATAAATCATACATTTTATCAATGCTGTTTTTTAGGAACTTTTCTTCTTTTACAATATCATCACTGTGCGATTGTTGCATTGCATAAACCGACTGCATTACTTTAACTCGAATATGTCTTCTGTTAATCATTTTAAAGAACTTTAAAAAAAAGAGCGGTAGAAACTATTTCTAACGCTCTGCAAAAGTAAAACTTTTTTGTTTTTTATCTAGTTATTTTATTCTTTTTTACGAGCATCAATTCTTGTTTGTGCAATATTAAAAGCAGCTTGGTGTGTTGTTATGTTTTCTTTGTCTGCTAAGTTGAAAATATCTAAGGTAGTATTGTAAATGTTTTTAGTTCTTTTTAAACTTTCAGCTTTATCATAGCCTGCTATTTCTGCATAAACATTTATAATTCCACCAGCATTAATTAAAAAATCAGGTGCGTAAGCAATACCTTTTTCTTTCAATAATTTACCATGTTTTAATTCATTAGCTAACTGATTATTTGCTGCACCAGCAATAACTTTAGCTTTTAATTGCATAATACTTTGATCATTTATAGTTGCTCCTAAGGCGCATGGTGCATAAATATCTACATCTAGTCCGTAAATATCGTTACCTAGTATTACTTTAGCTCCGTATTTTTTACTTAATTCTTGTAAACGAGCCTCATTAATATCATTTAAAACTACTTGAGCTCCTTCTTCGATAATGTGTTTTACTAATGTTTCGCCAACATGACCAACACCTTGTACTAATATTTTTTTACCATCTAAGTTGTCTGATCCAAAACGAAACCTAGCTGCCGCTTTCATTCCCATATATACACCATAAGCAGTTACTGGTGAAGGGTTTCCTGATCCTCCAATTTTTTCAGAAACACCAGTTACGTGTGGTGTAATTTCTCTAATAATATCCATATCGCGAGTTTCCATACCCACATCTTCAGCAGTAATATATTTTCCACTTAATGAGTTTACGTATTCTCCAAATTTACGCATTAGCGCATCATTTTTTTGAGTTTTTGCATCCCCTATAATTATAGCTTTACCTCCGCCAAGATTTAGTCCTGTAATAGCCGATTTGTAAGTCATTCCACGAGATAAACGTAACACATCGTTAAGAGCATCCCATTCGCTTTTATATTGCCACATTCTAGTACCTCCTAAAGCAGGTCCTAAAGTTGTACTATGAATACCAATTATTGCTTTTAAACCTGTATCTTCGTCATTACAAAAAACAATTTGTTCATGGTTATCAAAAGATAATTGACCAAATACGGGGTCATTTCTAAGGTCTTTAGTATCAATAATTTCTGATGTCATTTTTTAGGGTTTTAATTTGAGTTTTTTTGAAATAACTCAAATAAATTAATCACAAAAATAAGAAATCGTTAATACATAAACAAAAAAGAGGTTTTAATTGTAATATCTTTAAGTACAAATGTTTTTGTGGTTGTAGTTTTAATTATTTAAAAAAAATATTTTCACATTGAAATCATTAAAATATCTTAATAAATACTTTATAAAATATAAATGGAGGTTATTATTAGGTGTGTTGATTACTGTTTTAGCTAAAATTTTAACATTAAAAATTCCTGATTATGTTGGGAGTTCTTTAAACATAGTTGAAGATTATCAGTTAGGTAAAGTAAAAGACTTGGCTGAGGTAAAAGAAGTTTTACTCAATAACATAATATTAATTATAGGTGTTACTTTATTAGGTGGTTTTTTTACTTTTTTAATGCGTCAAACAATTATTGTAATGTCTCGAATGATTGAGTTTGACTTAAAAAATGAAATTTATCAGCAATATCAACGATTATCAATAAACTTTTATAAAAAGAATAGAACGGGTGATTTGATGAATCGTATAAGTGAAGATGTTTCAAAAGTGCGTATGTATTTTGGCCCTGCAATAATGTATTCTTTAAATATGATAATTTCATTAGTTGTTGGTTTTAGTCAAATGTATGCAATATCACCTAAGCTTACCTTTTACACTATGTTACCGTTTCCTGTTTTATCGGTTTCTATTTTTATATTAAGCAAGCAAATTAATAAACGTAGTACTATTGTACAGCAGTATTTATCAAAGTTAACAACTTTTAATCAAGAGTTTTTTTCAGGAATCAATGTTGTTAAATCTTATGCCATAGAGCCACAAGTAATAGCATCGTTTGATAAAATTGCAGATCAAAGCAAAGAAAAAAATATTGAGTTATATAAAATACAAGCCTTATTTTTTCCTCTAATGATTTTATTGATTGGTATTAGTAATATTATTGTATTATATATAGGGGGTAAGCAATATATAGCAGGCGAAATTCAGTTAGGAGCGATAGGGGCATTTGTTATGTATGTAAATATACTAACTTGGCCCGTAGCAGTAGTTGGTTGGGTAACTTCAATGGTGCAGCAAGCAGAAGCTTCTCAACAAAGAATCAATGAGTTTTTACAGCATGTGCCTGAGGTTGTAAATACAACAAGTAAAAACACCATTATTAATGGGGGTATTGAGTTTAAAAATGTTTCATTAACGTATGACGATACTAATATTACAGCATTGAAAAATGTAAATTTAGTAATTAACAAAGGAGAAACATTAGCTATTTTAGGAAAAACAGGAAGTGGTAAATCAAGTATTATAAATTTAATATCAAGATTATATGATACTACTAAAGGAGAGGTTTTAATTGATGGAGAAAATATTAAAGATTGTAATTTGTATGATGTACGCAGTCAGATAGGTTTTGTACCTCAAGATCCATTTTTGTTTTCTGATACACTTCAAAATAATATTAAATTTGGAAAAGAAGATGCAACCGAGCAGGAGATTATTGAGGCAGCTAAAAATGCTGTAATTCATAATAATATTATTGATTTTAAAAATGGTTACCAAACTATTTTAGGTGAAAGAGGAGTTACTTTATCAGGAGGTCAAAAGCAACGAACATCTATTGCAAGAGCTATTATAAAAAAGCCTAAAATATTAATTTTTGATGATTGTTTATCTGCTGTTGATACAGAAACAGAAGAACAAATTTTATTAAATCTAGAGCGTGTATCAAGTAATAAAACTACTATTATTATAAGTCATAGAGTGTCATCAGCTAAAAACGCAGATAAAATTATAGTGTTAGATGAAGGTAAAGTGGTGCAGCAAGGCATTCATAATCAATTAATAAAAGTAAGTGGTTATTATAAAGAGTTATATGAACAACAACTTTTAGGAAAAGAAATGTAATGTTTCGTATTGCCAAATCAATTATTTTGTTAGATTTGTTGAGTAACTTTAAGTAAACAATTATTATTTAAGAATTATGAGTGAGAGAGAGAGAGTAGAGCAAGAGGAAATTTTTTCACAAGTTTTAAGAGCAGGAAGAAGAACCTATTTTTTTGATGTAAGAGCTACCAAAGCAGCAGATTATTATTTAACAGTAACAGAGAGTAAAAAATTTACTCATGATGATGGTTCTTTCCATTATCAAAAGCATAAAATTTATTTGTATAAAGAAGATTTTTTAGATTTTAAAGAAATGCTAAATAAAGCCACTGATTTTATTGTAAATGAAAAAGGATCAGAAGTAATTAGTGAGCGTCATCAAAAAGATTATAAGAAAGAAGAAGGTGAAGATCAAGTAGTTTCTACAGAAACTTTTACAGACGTTTCTTTTGATGATATTTAATTAAATAATACTATATTAGTAAAAGCTATATTTTATTTAAGCTATATCTAAAATAAATTTAAATTCAATTTACACACAAAGCATTAACTTTAATTAGTTGGTGCTTTTTTATTTGAGAATTGTTTTTGTTTTAGAAGTAGTATTTGAGTTTAATTTTGCAAATTGTTTTAGAGTTAAAATTTTACCTACTCTACAGTTAAGTTTGTTACAAATTTGTGTTTTTTTTAGTAATTTATCTTTCATTATAATTAAGTATTATTACCCAAAGATAAATTATAATATATTTATCATAGTCGTTACACTTCAAATACAGGGTAAATACTTTTAAAAAAGAGGTTTTACCCCTTATAAAACTTTTTTCATGGTTGTTGTTTTCGCAACTGTTTCTAACCACTCGTTTTTCGCATCACTATCTTTAGTTATTCCACCGCCAACATATACAAAAGCAGTATTGTTTTTAATTTCCATACATCGTAGGTTTACAAAAAGTTCAGAAGTTTTATTAGTTGCTTCTTTTAAGTTTAACTCACCTAAAAAACCAGCATAATAGCTTCTATTATAGGTTTCGTTTTTTATAATAAAGGCTTTAGATTCCTCTAAAGGCAATCCACAAACAGCAGGAGTGGGGTGTAGTTTTTTTATTAAAGTTGAATTTTTAGTAGTAATTTTACCCGAAATAAAAGTTCTTAAATGAAGTAGGTTTCCAGCTTTTACTGTTTTTAAATTGCTTTTTTCTAGTTGATTACATATTTCAGAAAGCTTATCGGTTATATAGTCTGTAACAAATTGTTGTTCTTCAATTTCTTTTGATTGCCAGGTAACGTTTGTTGTTCCTTTAAAAACTTGAGTGCCGGCTAAAGCCATTGTTTCAAAACTATTATCTGTAATTTTAACTAAAGTCTCAGGTGTTGCGCCTAACCACATGCCTACTTTAGGGTGAAACCATATGTAGGTAAAAGCAGTACTATAGTTTGTTAGTAGTTTTTTAAAAACATTAATAGTGTTAAAATCTTTTAAAACAACTTTTTCTTTTCGTGATAAAATAACCTTTTTAAACAATCCATCTTTAATAGCCTTAATTCCTTTTTTGACTAATTTAATATGTTCTTTTTCAGAGAGGTAGTCAGTAGCTATATTGTTTTTTTTTGTAATAGGATTAGGTATGTCAAATTTTTCTTGCAAAAAAAAGGTGTCTTCTTCAGGAAGTAAAACAGCAATGTTTTTATCATCAAAAGGCGCAAAAATAAAACCACTTTCTGTATAATTTTTTGAAGTATGTAGTTTGTCATTATTTTGAAACCATCCATTTAATGTTGTTGAATTAGGTTTTCGATACACCACAAACGGAAGTTTATTGTCGAGCGAGTTTTTTATTTTTAAAAATATAGTCAATCTATTAAATTTATTTTTTATTTAAAACAATGTTTGTAATTTTACATAAAGAAATTAAATTTTCTTCTTCATCAACAATTTTAACTTCCCACAAATGTGTTGTTTTTCCTTGATGTATAGCTTTTGCAGTAGCAAAAACTTCACCAGTTTTTTTACTTTTTAAATGGTTAATACTTAACTCAATTCCTTTAACAATTTTATTAGAATCATTTAAAAAAAAAGCAGAAGCGCAACTACCTACTGTTTCCGCAAGTGCAGCAGTAGCACCACCATGTAAAATACCATGTGGCTGATGTACTTTTGAGTTTACGGGCATTTTAGCAGTTATAAAATTGCTACCTACGTCAATGAACTCAATTTGAAGCGTTTCCATTAAAGTATTTTTATTATAACTGTTAAGAGTGTCTAACGATTGTTGCTTATTCATTTTACAAAAAATTATAATTCAAAAATACGTATTTTTGTGGCGACTAAAAATGATAGAATGTATAAAGTACGTGTAATATTAGATACTAAAAAAGATGTAATTAGAACCCTTGTGGTTAATGAATCAAAATCGTTAGCAGATTTGCATTCAGATATTGCTAAATCATTTGGTTTTAATGGGCAAGAAATGGCTTCTTTTTACCGAACAGATGAAGATTGGAATCAAGGAGAGGAGATACCTTTGTTTGATATGTCAGAAGGAGAGGAGGAGTTATCTATGGCTACTTGTGTTTTAAATGAAACATTACCAAACATAAATGATAAGTTAATATATGTGTATGATTTTTTTCAAATGTGGACTTTTTATGTTGAACTTGTAGAGCAATCTGTTGAAGTGATAACAGACACCAAAATAATTTTAACAGTTGGAGAAATACCCGACGAGGCTCCTGAAAAAGAATTTAAAGCAGCAAAAGTTCCTAATGATTTAGAGGATGATTTTGATGATGATTTTACAAGTTTCGAAAATATTGATGATTTTGATTTTGATAATTTTTAATATTAAAAAAGGCGATTTATTTTTAAATAAATCGCCTTTTTTTATAACTAAAAGCTAAATAAAAAATAGTGTTTTTTATTTAGATAATAACCATTAAGGCCTTTTTTAATAGAAAATAGTTAATTTTGGTTTGTAAAAATACTATCTTTAAAATATGGCACAATTTATAAAACTATATAACGATAATCCGAACCCAAAAGAAATAGCTAAAATTGTAAAAGTTTTACAAAACGGAGGGTTAATAATTTATCCTACAGATACTGTTTATGGATTAGGCTGCGATATAACTAATACAAAAGCATTAGAAAAAATAGCTAGAATAAAAGAAGTGAAGTTAGAAAAATCTAATTTTTCGTTTATTTGTAACAACTTAAGTCATTTATCTGATTACGTAAAACAAATAGATTCTGCAACGTTTAAAATACTAAAAAGAGCCTTACCTGGCCCTTATACTTTTATTTTACCAGGTAGTAATTCATTACCAAAAGCATTTAAAAAACGTAAAACCGTAGGTATTCGTGTGCCAGACAATACCATTGCACAAACCATTGTAGCAGCGTTAGGAAACCCAATAGTTTCTACTTCTATTCATGATGAAGATGAGTTGATAGAATATACTACTGACCCTGAATTGATTTTTGAAAAATGGCAAAGTATTGTAGATATTGTTATTGATGGTGGTTATGGTGATAATTATGCATCAACAGTAATAGATTTAACAGGTGATTTACCACATGTAATAAGAGAGGGTAAAGGTAGTTTAGATGTTTTGTAATGCCTGTAATTAAAATTGAAACAATAATTAACCCACCTTTAGAAATAGTTTTTGATTTGTCAAGAAGTATTGATTTACATAAGATTTCAGCAGAAAAAACAAAAGAAGAGGCTATTTCAGGAAAAGTTTCTGGATTAATTAATACAGGAGAAACCGTTACTTGGAAAGCAAAATATTTTGGATTTTATCAAAAATTGACAGTTAAAATTACTGAATTAGATTTTCCAAATTATTTTTCAGATGAAATGGTTAAAGGTGTTTTTAACTCTTTTACTCATAAGCATGAATTTAAGAAAATTGATGGCAATACATTGATGACTGATTATTTTAATTACAAATCACCTTATGAGTTTTTAGGGCGAATTATTAATAAAATATTTCTTGAAAATTATATGAAGAATTTTCTGCTAGAGAGAAACCAAATAATTAAAGAATTTTCAGAAACAGATAAATGGAAATTAGTTTTAAAAAATTAACTATTTCAATTCACTAAATTTCTTCCTACCTAAAGCATAACATTGCCAAACAATAGAAGTATGTTTATTGTAATTCGATTTTTTCTGAAGTTTTTTTCTTTTTCCTAAAAACTTAATAAAGTTTGCGTAAAAACTAAAATGAGCTTTTAAAATAGCAATAGTATGTTTGGGTTTAAGCTCAAGTAAAAATTTAAGCCCTGCAATTCCATCTAAAATTAAGCGAGAAAAAATAACGAATAAAAACCATTGTTTAGGTACATTTTTAACCACATTTAATAAACTATTTCTAAAATTTAAATACGTTTTATGTGGGTTTGTTTCTTGTAAAGTAGCGCCACCAACATGATAAACCGTTGAAGCACCTATATATTTAATTTCAAATCCCTCATTTTGTGCGCGCCAACATAAATCAATCTCTTCTTGATGTGCAAAATAATCTTCATCAAAACCATTTAGTTGATGATAAACTTCTGAACGAATAAAAAGACAAGCTCCAGAAGCCCAAAAAATTTCGGAAGTATCGTTAAATTGTCCGTTATCAGTTTCTAAGTGATTAAAAACACGTCCTCTGCAATAAGGATAGCCATATAAATCGATAAAACCACCACCAGCACCAGCATATTCAAACTTTGATTTATCTTTAAAGTCTAAAATTTTAGGTTGAATAATAGCAGTATTAATTTCGTTTTTAAAAGTAGATAAAATAGGTTTTAGCCAATTTTTAGTTACTTCAATGTCTGAGTTTAGTAAACAATAAATATCAGTTTTAATATGTTTTAAAGCATCATTATACCCTTTCGCATAACCGCCATTAGTAGTGTTTTGTACAATTTTAACAGAAGGGTAGTGCTTTTTAATAAATGCTATAGAATTATCGGACGAAGCATTGTCAGCTACATAAATTTCAGCTTCTTTATGGCTAAAATTTATTACAGATGGTAAGAACTGTTCTAATAACTGTTTTCCGTTCCAATTTAATATGACTATTGCTATTTTCACAAGTATAAATTTATTAATGTAATTTTAAAAACCTATTAATTGTTAATTATAAGGAGGTATTTCCTTTAAAAAAACATAAGTTTCATTTTCTTTATCAAGTTTACAAAAGTAATGCTGTAGTCCATTTGTAACTATTAAGTAATTAGCGTTTAACTTTAAGTTATAACGAGCAATTTGGTCAAAAGTATCTTGAGAAATTTTAATTTTTGGCGCCTTACATTCAACAATAATATTAGGCATTCCATTTGAAGTAAAAACAACAATATCCGTTCTTTTTTTTAGATTATTAATAACCAGTTGTTTTTCAAGAGCAATTAGTGAAATAGGATATTTTTTTTCCTCTATTAAAAATTGAACAAAATGCTGACGTACCCATTCTTCAGGAGTTAATACCAAGTATTTTTTTCTCAAATTATCAAAAATAAGCGTCTTATTTTCGTTACTTTTGAGCTTAAATGTATAGCTAGGAAGATTGAGTTTTTGCATGTATCAAAAGTAATAAAATGAACGAAATTAAATCTATCATATCCGATATAAAAGAAGGGAATTTAAAACCTATTTATTTTTTAATGGGTGAAGAACCGTATTATATTGATAAAATTTCTGATTATATTGAAAACAATGTACTTGATGAATCTGAAAAAGGGTTTAATCAAGTAGTTATGTATGGTAGAGATGTAACTATTGATGAAGTTATAGCATCAGCAAAACGTTATCCTATGATGGCTGATAAGCAGGTGATTATTGTAAAGGAAGCACAAGATTTGAGTCGCACTATTGATAAGATTGAGGCCTATGCTGCGAATCCGCAATTAAGTACTGTATTGGTTTTTAATTATAAATATAAAAAATTAGATAAGCGAAAAAAATCGTACAAAACCATTGCAAAAAACGGATTGATTTACGAGAGTAAAAAATTATACGACAATCAAGTAGCTGATTGGATTCGTAGAGTTTTGGGTAGGAAAAAATATAATATTGAACCAAAAGCATCTCAGATGTTAGTGGAGTTTTTAGGAACAGATTTGAGTAAAATATCTAATGAATTAGATAAGTTAACTTCTGTTTTATCAAAAAATACTATTATTACTGATAAGCATATTGAGCAAAATATTGGTATATCTAAAGATTTTAACAACTTTGAGTTACGAAAATCAGTAGGTCAAAAAGATATTGTAAAGGCAAATAGAATTATAAAATATTTTGCTCAGAATCCTAAAAATAATCCTTTAGTAATGACTATTTCGTTGTTAAATAGTTTTTTTACTCAATTATTAATGTATCACGGATTAAAAGATAAATCAAAAGGTTCAGTAGCCAAAAACTTAGGTGTTAATCCTTATTTTGTTGACGATTATAGTACTGCTGCTAAAAACTATCCGATGCGAAAAGTATCGCAAATAATAGGTTTATTACGAGAAGCAGATATTAAAAGTAAAGGAGTAGGAGCAAATCAATCATCTGCGGATATTTTAAAAGAATTGTTGTTTAAAATTTTACATTAAATAATATTTTTATCTGTTAAAAGAATAGTTAGGTATTAATACCTAACTATTCTTTTAACAGTTCTTGTTTTTCCAAAAATATTTACGTTAACAATAGATATGACTTCTGTTTTTAACTTTAATGCTTTTTCACCGTCGGTAATAGCTCCTTTATCATTACCAAGTTTTTCTTTTACTTTAGAGCGTGATTCAAAAACTTGGTAATCAAATGGATTATTTTTTATGGCTTTATTAAACAGTTTTAAAGCTTTTTTAAACTTTTGTTTCTTAACCATTTTTTTAGCTTTTTTTTCATATTCAGGAGGAGTTGTATCTATATAATACCTATATCGATAGATAACTAAATGTTTTTTACTAATAGGAATTTCATTAACTTTATAAGGACTCCATTTATTTTCTAATTTATCAAATGAAATAAGAGAGTTTAATGATAATGATTTTGAAGGAGAACTAACAATAGTCAAACTATCTTTTTCCCCTTCTTTATTTATAATAAATGATAATATAACATCTCCTTGAATTTTATTATTCAGATCCTTTATAGGGTATTCAGAGTTTTTTAATAAAATTTTAGTTATGTCACCATTTAAATATTTTGCATTTTTTATTTCTTGACTTTTTACACTTGTAATCGTTAATAAAATTGTTAAAAAAATTAGAGCTTTATTTTTCATAGTTTGTATTCTTTTATCAAATATAAAATTAATAAAATGGAAACAATACTTTCCCTATAAAATATATAAGTGTTTTTACTAATTTCGCTATTCAAAATATATATACATGATTACTGTAGATCAATTAGCTGTTGAATTTAGTGGGAAAACGTTGTTTAAAGACGTATCGTTTGTAATAAATGAGAACGATAAAATAGCTTTAATGGGTAAAAATGGCGCAGGAAAATCGACCATGATGAAAATCATGGCAGGAGTTTCAAAAGCTACTAAAGGAGGTGTTAGAAGTCCGAAAGATACCGTAATTGCTTATTTACCACAGCATTTATTAATGGAAGATAATTGTACGGTAAGGGAGGAAGCATCCAAAGCATTCGACGCTGTTTTTAAGATGAAAGCCGAAATGGAACACTTAAATAAAGAGCTAGAAACTCGTACAGATTATGAGTCGGAAGCATACATGAAAATTATTGAACGTGTAACCGATTTAGGAGAAACCTTTTATGCTTTAGAAGATATAAATTACGAAGCAGAAGTAGAAAAAGCCTTAAAAGGATTAGGTTTTAAACAAGAAGATTTTGATAGATTAACATCAGAATTTAGTGGAGGTTGGCGTATGCGTATCGAATTGGCTAAAATTTTACTGCAAAAACCCGATTTAATTTTATTAGATGAGCCAACAAATCACGTAGATATAGAATCGGTAATTTGGTTAGAAAACTTTTTACTAAACAAAGCCAAGGCGGTAGTGGTAATATCGCATGATAAAGCTTTTATTGATAACATTACCAATAGAACCATTGAGGTTACTATGGGAACAATTCACGATTATAAAGCAAAGTATTCTCATTATTTAGAATTACGAAAAGAGCGTCGTTCGCATCAAATAAAAGCCTATCAAGAGCAACAAAAAACTATTGAAGATATTAAAGGATTTATCGAACGTTTTAAAGGAACGTATTCAAAAACAAATCAAGTTTCTTCAAGGGAGCGAATGTTAGAAAAAATTGTGCCTATTGAAATTGATGAAGTTGATACAACATCATTAAAATTACGTTTTCCACCATCGCCACGTTCTGGAGATTATCCTGTAAAAGTAGAAAACTTAACCAAAAAATATGGCGATTTAACCGTGTTTAAAGACGCAAGTTTTTCAATAACTCGTGGCGAAAAAGTATCGTTTGTAGGGCGTAACGGAGAAGGAAAATCAACCATGATAAAAGCTATTATGGGAGAAATAGATTTTGAAGGCGAATGTGGTTTAGGACATAATGCAAAAGTTGGATATTTTGCTCAAAATCAGGCTTCATTATTAGACCCTGAATTAACCATTTTTCAAACAGTAGATGAGGTTGCAGAAGGAGATGTACGAACGCAAATAAAAAATATTTTAGGGCGTTTTATGTTTGCTGGTGATGATATCGAAAAAAAAGTAAAAGTGCTTTCAGGAGGAGAAAAAACACGTTTGGCAATGGTTAAATTACTATTAGAACCTGTAAATGTGTTAATTTTAGATGAGCCAACAAATCATTTAGATTTACGCTCGAAAGACGTAATTAAAGAAGCATTATTACATTTCGATGGAACGTTAATTTTGGTGTCTCACGACCGTGATTTCTTACAAGGATTATCAGAAAAAGTATTTGAATTTAAAGACAAACGAGTTATTGAACATTTCGAAACTATTGATGTTTTCTTAGAACGAAATAATATAAAAGCATTAAAAGAAATTGATTTATAAATTATTTTTAGAAGCAATTTCCCGCTTTCCGCACTCGCTTTTTTTTGAAGAAAAATCAAAAAAAGAGCTCAAACAAAGCTTCAATCGGGGCTAGAAATTTGTGCTAATTTTTATATTTCGAGTTTAAATTTTGATAGAAAGGAAACAGTCAATTTAATCCGTCAAATTTGCTGCAATTTTGTCAATTCGAGTTATTTTAATGACTAAAAGGAATTAAAATTGTATCGAGAATTTGAGTCGTTTTATTTTGATGTTAAAAAAATTCTCGATACAATTTTTTAAAGGCTCTTAAACAAAAAACACCGTTAAATAATTTTAACGGTGTTTTTTGTAAATAAATAGAATTTAAAATAGTTATTCGGTAACTTTTAAACGAGCTTTTGATGTAATTGAAATATCAGAAAAATCGTTATTTATATATTTTAAATATCCAGCAATGGCAATCATTGCAGCGTTATCGGTTGTGTATTCAAACTTCGGAATGTAAGTTGTCCATCCCCAATGTTTTTCGGCTAAGGCTAAACGTTTTCTAATTTCAGAATTTGCAGAAACTCCACCAGCAATAGCAATGTGTTTTATATCGGTTTGTTTAACAGTGTTTTTTAACTTATCCATTAAAATTTCAACAATAGTATGTTGAATAGAGGCGCAAATATCATGTAAATTTTCTTTAATAAAATCAGGATTTTCTTTTACATTCTTTTGAATAAAACGTAAAATTCCTGTTTTTAATCCGCTGAAACTAAATTGTAAATCGCCGACTTTCGGTTTCGTAAACTGAAAAGCGTTCGGATTTCCTAACTGCGCATATTTATCAACTAAAGGACCTCCAGGGTAAGGTAATCCTAATATTTTGGCTGATTTATCAAAAGCTTCACCAACGGCATCATCAATAGTTTCACCTAAAATTTCCATTTCAAAATGATTGGTAACTTTAACAATTTGCGTATGTCCGCCACTAATGGTTAAACAAACAAACGGAAACGGCGGAATTTTAGCATTTTCTTCTTTAATAAAATGTGCTAAAATATGTCCTTGCATATGATTTACGGCAATTAGCGGAATATTTAATCCTAAAGCTAACGATTTAGCAAAAGAAGTACCTACTAGTAAAGACCCCATTAAGCCTGGGCCACGTGTAAAAGCAATGGCACTCAAATCGTTTTTTGTAATGTTTGCCTGTTCAATAGCTTGTTGCACTACCGGAACTATATTTTGTTGATGTGCTCTTGAAGCCAGTTCAGGAACAACACCACCATATTTAGCATGTATTTCTTGGTTGGCAACCACATTACTTATTACTTTTCCGTTATAAATTACCGAAGCACTTGTATCATCACAAGAGCTTTCAATACCTAAAATGTAGCTGTTTTTTGTACTCAATGTATCATGTATTAAAATGCAAAAATATTCATATTACGTTACATTTTAGTTAAAATTGATATTTCTTTAAAATAAGGCAATATTTTTGAAGTTAGCTGATTACATTTGTTAGTAACTTTATAAAACAACTCATCATTAAAAAAACAGGAATAATATTATGGAGGTTATTAAAGTACGTGCTACTTTTTTTAATCTTGCTTATTATTTTGCTATCATTACCGGTTGTTCAAAGTAAAATAGCATCACAAGCAACTACTTGGCTCAATAAAGAATATAATACTAATATTGTTGTAAAAAGAGTAGATTTATCATGGTTAGGTAGTATTCAGTTAAAAGAAATTGAAATTAGAGACCACCATAAAGATACCCTTATTTTTGTTCAAAATTTAAGTACATCATTATTAAATGCCAAACGTATTATAGATAATAATGTTAATTTAGGAGAAGCTTCTTTGAGTGGTGCTTATTTTAATATGAAAACATACAAGGGTGAAAAAGATGATAATATGTCTATTTTTATAGACAGTTTTAATAGTGATACTCCAAAAGATAGTTTGTCAAATCCTTTTGTTTTAAATAGTGATAAAATTTCTATCGACAATTTAACTTTTAAATTAGTAGATGAGAATGATAAAAAACAACTTCAATTTGCTGCCTACAATACAAGTGGCAATTTATTAGATTTTTCTATTAAAGGACCCGATGTTTCTCTAAAAATGAGAGAAATGAGTTTTACTGAAAATAGAGGTGTTTCAGTGTCTAATTTAACTACTGATTTTACATATACAAAAAAGTATATGTATTTAGAAAAAACAACATTAGAAACAAATAATCAATCAAAAATACAAGCAGATATTAAGTTAACGTATAATCGTAAAGATTTTGTAAACTTTAATGATAAGGTAAAAATTGATGCTAAATTATTAAAAAGCGCTATTGCAATTAAAGATTTAAGTAAATTATATAATGAGTTAAGCGGAAATGATATTTTGTATTTTACCGGAAATATAAAAGGCGTTTTAAATAATTTTAGTGTTAACAACCTACAACTTCATTCAAAAAAAGGAATAAAAATTATTGGAAACTTAGGGTTTGTAAATGCTGTTAAAAAGAGTAGAGGTTTTATTTTTGATGCAAATTTAAAAAATGTTACTGCCAATTATTACCAATTAAAAAATGTGTTACCTAATTTATTAGGAAGCGTATTACCTATAGAGTTTAAAAGGCTTGGTAACTTTATGCTTAAAGGTATTGTTAGGGTTACTCCAGAACAAATGGACGCTACACTTGCTGTAAAATCAGCAATAGGAACCATAATATCTGACCTTCAATTAACAAATATAAATACTATAGATGAAGCTATTTATATGGGAGAAGTTGAGTTTAAAGATTTTGATTTAGGCATATTTGCAAACGACCCAATACTAGGTAAAATATCACTAAAAGCCGATGTTAATGGTAGTGGTTTTAATATGGATAACATAAATACTACTATAATAGGAAAAGTTAGTAGTTTAACCTTTAATAATTATAATTATAAAGATTTATATGTTAACGGTCAGTTTCAAAATAAAAAATTTGATGGAGTATTAAATTCAAAAGATGAAAATTTTAAACTTAATTTTGAAGGTTTAGCTGATTTTTCATCAAAAATAAATAAGTTTGATTTTATAGCAAGTATTGATAAAATAGATTTAAATAAAACAAATTTTTTTACTCGAGACAGTATTGCATTACTAAAAGGTAATATAAATTTAAATATTTCGGGTAATACATTTGACGATATTATAGGTAAAGCAACCTTTAAAGATTTGGTGTATACCAATCAAAAACAGCATTACCCATTTAAAATATTTGAAATAAACTCATCAGTTAAAGATAGCATAAAAACAATAGAAGTAAACTCTGAAGATATTGTTAGAGGTGTGCTTAAAGGAAAGTTTTCTTTTGAAGAATTAATTCCTATAACTGAAAATGCTTTAGGAAGTGTTTATACAAATTACAAACCTAATAAAGTAACTCCAAATCAGTTTTTAGACTTTGATTTTACAATTTATAATCAAATTATTGATGTGTTTTTACCAAATATAGCTATAGGTAAAAATACTAGATTAAAGGGGTGGATTAATTCAGATAAAAACGCCTTAAAACTTACATTTACATCGCCACAAATTGAAGCATATAAAAACGTAATTGAAGATATTGTATTACGTATGGATAATAAAAATCCATTATATAATACGCATTTAACGGCTAGTAAAATAAATACAAAGTATTATAATATAGAAAAGTTAAATCTTTTAAATAGAACACAAAATGATACCTTGTATTTTAAATCGGTATTTAAAGGAGGTGAAGATTATTCAGAAACTTTTAACCTTGATTTTTATTATACTATTAATAAATTACAAAAATCAGTTATAGGTGTTCAAAAATCTACCTTTAATTATAAAGGGTTTGATTGGGTTATTAATGAACAAGAAGATAAAAAACATAATGTAGTATTTGATTTTGAAAAAAATAATTATAAAGTAAGTCCTTTTATACTTAAGTCTACCCAACAAAAAATAGAGTTTGAAGGTGTTGTTAGAGATAGTACTTATAAAGATTTACAAGCTACTTTTACGAAAGTAAAATTAGCTAGTTTTTTGCCCGCTGTAGATAATTTAAGTTTAGAAGGAAATTTAACAGGTACTCTTGATTTAACCCAAAAAAATAAAATATTAGCACCTAAAGGAAATTTAATTATAGATAATTTTCGAATTAATAAATTAAATCAAGGTGATTTAGCCTTAAATATTGCTGGAGATAATTCTTATGAAAAATATAAAGTAAACCTTTCTTTAATTAGTGAAAAAGCTAAAAATATTTCAGCAGTAGGAGAGGTTGATTTTTCACAGCAAAAACCAATTATTGATTTAGAGGTATTTTTAAAAGAGTATGAAATTACTGCTTTTAGCCCTTTAGGTAGAGAAGTGTTAAATAAGTTAAGAGGAAAAGTTAGTGGAAACTTTACTGCCAAAGGGTTTTTAGGAAACCCTGATTTTCAGGGAAAGCTAAATTTAGAAAACACAGGTTTAACTTTTCCATATTTAAATATTGATTTTGATTTAAAAGGAAATACTACTATTATTTTAGAAAAACAACAATTTATACTAAACAATATTTTATTAGAAGATACTAAGTATAAAACCCTAGGGAATTTATCAGGATATATAGCACATCAAAACTTTAAAAATTGGTATTTAAAATTAGATATTAATACTAAAAATTTATTAGTTTTAGATACTCAAGAAACAGAAGAATCATCTTATTATGGAACTGGTTTTTTAAATGGAAATGCCGAAGTTAGAGGATTAACCAATAATTTAGATATTGTTGTTGAGGGTAAAACAAATAAAGGAACCATATTTGTAATTCCTCTAAATGATGTAAAAACTATAGATAATTATAAATTAATTCGTTTTAAAACAGGTAAGCCAACTATTGAAAATTCTAATAAAACAATTAAAGATATAAAAGGGCTTGATTTAAAAATAAACCTAGAAGTAACAAAGGATGCCGTTGCTCAGGTGGTAATAGATAAAGTTTCAGGAAGTGAGTTAAAAGGTAGTGGAATAGGAAATTTAAGAATAGATATAAATACTTTAGGTAAATTTAAAATGTACGGTGATTTTGAAATACACAAAGGCTTATATAATTTTAAATACGCAGGAATAACAAAACCGTTTAGAGTTCAAAAAGGAGGAACTATAGCTTGGAATGGAAATCCAAATGAGGCAGAGTTAGATTTAACCGCTATATATAAAACAAAAGCAAACCCAGCACAATTATTAGATAATATTAACTCAAGCCGTAAAATACCAATAGATTTGTACACTAAAATTACAGGTGGTTTATTTAATTCAAAACAAGAATTTGACATTAAAATTCCAAATGCAAACTCAACCGTAGCATCAGAATTAGAATTTATTTTAAACGGTAATGATTTAAATACAAAGATGCAACATTTTTCATTTTTACTAGCTTTTGGTACTTTTTATAATGAAGAAACTATTGGTAGTAGTGCAGCTAATGGTTTAACTGGTACAGCTTCTGAAATAGCTTCAAGTATATTAACAGATATGTTAAATAGTGATGATAATAAATTTCAATTAGGGCTAGGGTATACACAAGGAGATAGAGGGGATGGAACAGATATTAATAATTTAAAAACTGATGACCAAGTAGATGTGTCTATTTCAACACAGTTAAGTGATCGTGTTCTTGTAAACGGAAAAGTAGGGGTGCCTGTGGGAGCTAACACACAAACAGACGTTGTGGGTGAGGTAAAGGTAGAGGTTTTGTTAAATGAAGAAGGGAGTTTAAGAGGAACTGTTTTTAATAGGCAAAATGAAGTCCAATATTCGGTAGAAGAAGAAGGTTATACACAAGGAATAGGTTTTTCGTATCAAGTAAATTTTAATAATTTATCAGAACTAGGTAAAAAGTTAGGCATCAAAAAAACAACTAAAAAAGATACTTTACAAACTAAAAAAAGTAAACTAATTAATTTTAAAACAAAATAGTAAAAGAATAATTAAATTTAGATGAACAGAACTAATAAAAATTACTTTGTAATCATGTTAAAAGGACTAGCTATGGGAGCTGCAGATGTTGTGCCTGGAGTTTCAGGAGGTACAATAGCATTTATCTCAGGTATATATGAAGAGCTATTAGAGTCTATAAGTACTATTAACTTAAATTTGCTTAAAACCTTAAAAAAACAAGGTTTTAAAGCTGCTTGGAAGCAATTAAATGGAAATTTTTTAGCTTCACTTTTTGTAGGTATTTTTATTAGTATTATATCGTTAGCAAAAGTAATTTCATGGTTATTAGTTAGCCAGCCTATATTATTATGGTCTTTTTTCTTTGGTTTAGTTTTAGCAAGTGTAATTTATATTGCAAAACAAATTACAAATTGGAATTTTATAGCAGTAATTACACTTATTTTGGGAGGTATTTTAGCTTATTACATAACAACTTTAAATCCAATGATTTCAGAAAATTCATCAACATTATTTATGTTCTTTTCAGGTGCAATTGCAATATGTGCTATGATTTTACCAGGTATTTCAGGATCATTTATTTTAGTGCTTTTAGGGGCTTATAAACCTGTGTTACAGGCCATAAATAATAGAGATTATACAACAATAATAGCCATTGGTTTAGGAGCTGTTTTAGGATTGTTACTGTTTTCTAGAGTTTTAAAATATTTATTTACATATCATAAAAATTATACATTAGCAGTTTTAACAGGTTTTATAATAGGTTCATTAAATAAAATTTGGCCATGGAAAAAAGTACTAACATTTAGAACCAATTCTCATGGTGAGCAAGTGCCTTTTAATGAGTTGTCTGTTTCACCATTTTCATATGATGGAAATCCACAAATTACCTACGCATTTTTATTAATAATTGTTGGATTTTCTTTAATTTTAATTCTTGAAAAGTTAGCAGTAAAGAATATAACAAAATAAGTCCCTCTTGGGTTTTAGTTAATTAGTATGTATAACTATAAACAACGTACATTATCACAAAAGTTATTACTTTTTTTTAAAGGAGTAACTATGGGAGGAGCTAATAAAGTTCCAGGTGTTTCTGGAGGTATGGTAGCTTTTGTAATGGGTTTTTACGAAGAGCTTATTTTTTCTTTTCAACGTATAAACGGTACAGCTTTTAAACTACTTTTTAATGCACGTTTTAAAAGTTTTGCAAAGTATACCAATTTGCAGTTTTTAGGATTGGTAATGTTAGGAAGTATGTTTAGTTATTTTAGCATTTCTTTACTATTAGATTATTTTTTAAAAACTAATGAACTTTATGTTTGGTCATGGTTTTTTGGGATGATTTTAGGATCTATTTACTACATATCAAAAGATTTTAATATTTCGAACTTGAAAAATAGTATAGCCTTAATTATAGGAGTTTCGATAGGTGTTTTTATTAGCTTTTTAACACCAGCTAAAGAAAATGATAACCTTTATTTTGTTTTTATTTGTGGTATTATAGGAGTTTCAGGAATGACCCTTCCGGGATTGTCAGGTTCATTTATTTTAATCTTATTAGGTAATTATGTATTGTTATTAGTAGATAGTGTAAATGTTTTTGCAAATGTTGTAACAAGTTTGTTGTCAGGTAATTTTGAAGTTTTAAAAGATCCAATAAAAATGAGATATGTAAAAATTATAAGCATCTTTACGGCAGGTTCTGTTTTTGGACTCGTATCAATATCACATGTTTTAGGATATGTTTTAAAACGTTGGCATCAGTTGGTAACAGCGGTAATAATAGGCTTTATAACTGGTTCGTTAGGCATTGTATGGCCTTGGAAAAAAACAATATACAAAATTACTGATAATGGTTTTGAGTTTGATCAAAAAGGAAATAAAATTATTCAAAATTATGAACGGTTTATACCCGATTACTCAATAGAAGAAACATGGATATCAATAGGTTTTATCATTTTAGGTATTGCCTTAATTTTAATTATAGACTTTTATGAAAGAAAAAGAGTTCAAAAATAAATACGCTCTAGTAGGGCGTAACATTTCATATTCCTTTTCAAAAGGATATTTTACAGATAAATTTAAAGAATTAGCACTTGATGATACTGAATATATAAATTTTGACATTCAATCAATAACAGAACTTCCTTTAAAAATAAAAGAAAATCATCAATATTTAAAAGGAATGAATGTAACGATTCCTTATAAATTATCAGTTTTTAATTATTTAGACAAAATAGATAAAAAAGCTAGAAAAATAGGAGCTGTAAATACGATTAAAATAACTAAAAAAGGAAAGTTAAAAGGTTTTAATACAGATGTTTATGGTTTTAAAAAGTCGTTAAAACCATTGTTAAAAGAACATCATAAAAAAGCTTTGATTTTAGGTACAGGTGGAGCATCTAAAGCAGTAGCTTATGTGTTAGATAAATTAGCTATTAAATACCTTTTTGTTTCTAGAAAACCAAAAGGTAAAAAGGAGATTTCATATCAAGATATATCAAAACATTATATTGAAAATTATTATTTAATAATTAATTGTACTCCTTTAGGAACACATCCTAATATTAATGATTGCCCTGATATTCCGTACCAATTTATATCAAAAAAGCACTTGTTATTTGATTTGATATATAACCCCGCAGAAACTACTTTTTTAAGAAAAGGGAAAGAAAATAAAGCTGTGATTAAAAACGGGTTAGAAATGTTAGAACAACAAGCAGAAAAGGCTTGGAAAATATGGAATAATAACTAGTTAAAAATAAAATTTGGTATTCTATAAGAATCCGTATATTTATAAAATTAATAATAAGGAACCTAAACATTGTAGATATGTTAGAAAATAACGAAAAAGAATTAGACCAATCAATTACAGAGGTAAATTTAGAAGTAAAAACTGAAGAAGAAACATTTGCGAGTACAGGTAAAAAAAAGGTTACACAAACAGCAACAGATACAGCAGTAAATGAAGTAGAAAAAGAAGTAGCAAATGAGTCTGAAAAAGCAAATGAAAGGCATGAAATACCAATGCTAGATTATGCCACGATGGAGTTAGATAAATTGGTAGAAGAATTAAAAAAGTTATTAGCTAATTATCAGGTACAGCAATTAAAATCAAATATTGATGCTTTAAAAAATGTTTTTAATATAAAGTTTAATGAGTTATTAGCAGAAAAAAAAGAAACATTTTTGACTGAAGGTGGAAATTTAATTGATTTTCAATTTTCAAGTCCAATAAAAGCAGATTATAATAAGTTGTTAAGTGAATATAAAATTAAAAGAGACGCTTATTATAGTCAGTTAGAGAATCAATTAAAAGAAAATCTAGAAAAAAGAAATACTTTAATAGATGAGCTAAAAAGTTTGATTACTAATGCAGACGCTAAAACAATGTATAATGAATTTCAAGAAATTCAAAAAAAGTGGAGAACAATAGGAGCAGTACCTAAAACAAAATATAATGATACTTGGAAAATATATCATCATCATGTTGAGCGTTTTTATGACCTATTACACTTAAATAAAGATTTTAGAGAGTTAGACTTTAAGCACAACTTAGAAGAGAAATTAAAATTAATTACACGTGCTGAAGCTTTAAATGAAGTTACTGATGTAAATGTAGCTTTTAAAGAGTTACAAGATTTACATCGCATATGGAAGGAAGAAATAGGACCGGTAGGAAAAGAGCATAGAGAAGATGTTTGGGGTAAGTTTAGTGAAGCAACCAAGCAAATACATGATAAGCGTCATCAATATTTTAGAGATTTAAAGTCTAAGTATCAAGAAATGATTGATGCAAAATTAAAAATAGTTGCTGAAATAAATGCTTTTGATACCTCAAATAATACATCTCATAACGATTGGCAAAAAAGTATTGTAGAGTTAGAGAAATTACGTAAAAAATACTTTGATATAGGTAAATTACCTTATAATAAGAGTGAAGCTGTTTGGCAGGAGTTTAAAAACGCAACAAAAAAGTTTAATAGTGCCAAAAATGTTTTTTATAAAGCAGAAAAAAGTACTCAAAACGATAATTTAAAAAATAAAATAGCATTAATAGAGTTAGCAGAGAGTATTAAAGATAGTGATGATTGGGAAGAAGCTACTAACATAATGAAACGTATTCAATCTGATTGGAAAAAAATTGGACATGTGCCAAGGAAATTTTCTGATGATATATGGAAACGTTTTAAAGATGCATGTAATCACTATTTTGATAGATTACATGCTCAAAAAAATGAACAAAATAAAGAACAATTAGAAATTGTTGAATCTAAAAGAGCATTCATAGAAGAGCTTAAAATGTTAGAGAGTGTAACATTAGAAATTATCCAAGAAAGTATTGTTAAATGGAGAGCTTTAGGTGTTTTACCAAGAAATGTTCGTCACTTAGATGAGAAATTTAATAAAGCAATTGATGCTCATTTAGCAAGTTTAAATATGAGTAAAAACGACATTGAAATGTTGAAGTTTAAAAACTTAGTTGATACTTACTTTTCTCAAGAAGATTTCAAAAAACTAGATAATGAGCAATATTTTATCCGTAAAAAAATAGATGAAACTATACGTGATATGCAACAATTAGAAAATAATCTAGGTTTCTTTTCAAATGCTAAAGATGATAACCCTTTAGTCTTAAATGTTCGTAAAGGTATTCAAGAGTTTAAAGATCAGTTAGATATTTGGAAATCTAAATTATCATACATACGAAATCTTGATTATTAATATATAAAATAAAAAAACTCGAATCGTTTGATTCGAGTTTTTTTATTAAAAATCAATAAAAAATTCTATTGCAGATCTTCTAATTTTTTAATATTTATAGCATCTTTTAAAATAAGATCACGTTGACTTTCTAAAATAACTGTTGTAGATTTAGGTAAAATTTCTTTCGAATTAATTACCTCATTATACTCCTTAAGTGCCGATTTTTCACCTCTTAGCGCTTCTTCAAGCATTGCTTCATCTGTTTCTGATGATAAGAATGATTTTGTATTCATCCAAGCTCTGTGAACAGAACCTGTTAAGCTACCATTTTGCTTTGGAGTTTCCCCAAAATTTTTAATTTCACCTTTTAAAGCTTTCCCAAAACTTTTACGTTCATTTGCTTTTTTTTCAAAATAAGTAGTTAAGTTGTTATTTTTAACATTTTCTGCAGCAGTTCTATATCCTCTTTCTGCATCATAATTTTTTTCTAATAAATTGTTTAATTGGCTCGATACTTCTTGTGTGTAATTGTACATAATCTTTTAATTTAATAGTTAGTGGTAAATTGTTTTTTAGATGCTTACCATTTTAACATCTTTTAATTAATTAGTACACTGCAAAACTACAAGACTATTATATTTAGCATTTGCTCATATGATTTAGTTCTTGACTCATTCAAAATTATGTTATAGAATTATAGTTAATGAGAAAAATTGTAAAATTCTGAAATAGGTTAATTAAAAATTTATCACCCAATAAATTCTGATTTTTTTAAAAAATTATTATTATTTTAATTTAAAATACTAGTTGTTGATCAAGCTAAAAAAGGGTAAACACTCATAGGTATTATCTCTATAAATATTATTAGAGTAACTATTTTATAGAGGATTATAATATATGAGTAGACTATGCTAGATTTAAAAATTAGATTTTTAAAAAAAAGTAAAATATTCTAGTTTAGATATTTAAAAAATCGCAACCAAAAATCATAGAAAAAATAGATAGAGTAAAAGAAGAAAAATAGTATAAAAGAAAGAGGTTCTATGGATTTTTATGATTAACAAATAAGCTTTATATTATAATAAAAATGGTGAAAAATTTCAAAAATAAATAAGATTTAAAAACTCTTGGTATAAAACTTTATAATTACTTGAAAAGTAATAACATTAGTGGTGGTATTACTAAAGGCGGGTTTAATTTCTTTTAAGGTTTCAGAATTTACTCATATTTTAAAAAAAAAATTATGTTAGAACAGGAGATTCTGAACATATTTTTAGTAAACATAAAAATTTCGTGAAAGATCACGTTATAATAGATTGTAACAACTTTATGTGAGCTATATATTTTTAGATAAAACTAAAAAAGAACTTCATAACTATTTAGTTATTGTTATATGAGTTTATTTTAATAAATTTTGTAGGTTGTAAAAATGATATTAATAAATATGTCATTATTTATAAACGAGCCGATTAAGATTATTAAGAACAAGAAACATTGTAAAATAAAAACTATTTTGAAAGATATAAATAATCAAAAGAGCTTAATTTATATTGTATAGAATATAACATAAAAAAAGCTCCATATTAATATAGAGCTTTTTTTATGTTATAAAGGTATTAGTGAGATTCTAGAGTAAAAACAATCGGAATATAATACTCAACATTAGCAAATTCTCCATTTTGTTTTCCTGGCTCAAAAATTGGTAATTTAGAAACCATTTTTTTAGCTTCTTGCTCTAATAAATATCCATTTTCAGGTCCTTTCATTTTTATATTACTTACTTTCCCTTTTTTATTTATTATAAAACGTACCCATACTTTTCCTTCAATATTTTGTTCAGCAGCAGCAGCAGGATAATTAAAATTTCTTTGAATATGGCTAACCATTCTTTCATTAAAACAATTGTTTTTTTCTGAATCATTGACATTTAAACAAGTTTTAAATAAAGGAATATTATCTACATCTTGAAACTTTATAAAATCAGTAATTATTTTTTCCTTAACATTTATTGTACTTTTAACTTGTTTTTTTATGTTTTTTTTAACTATAGCCTTTTCTGAAATTTCAGGATTAGGATGTTTAAAAGTAATAGGTATACCGTATTTAACTTTTACTATTTTACCATTATGTTTACCAGGAATAAATGAAGGAAGCATATTAATAATTCGAGTAGCTTCTTTTTCTAGCAGGTCTCCATTTTTAGGGCCTCTAACTTGAATAGCTCCAACATTACCTTGTTCATTTATAGTAAACTGTACTAATACTCTACCTTGTATACCTTGGGTAACAGCTTCTTTTGGATATACAAAATTTTTAACAATATGTTTAGACATTTGTGTTTCAAAACATTGTGCTTGCTGAATTAAAGGTATATTATCACACTTTGAAAATAAAGGTATTTCTTCAACTAAATTAAAAGGAATTCGTTCAATTGTAGTAGAGTTATCTTCTAGCTCAAGCTTCCCTACTAATAATGTGTTTTTTTTAATATTAGCTACTTTTTGAGATGTAGTTGTTCCTCCAATAGCAGAAACTACGTCGTTTTTTTTACGAACTATACGCCTTCTAGTAGATACTTGAATAGATAATTGCTTCTTTTTACCATCTTTTGAATCTTGAACAGCACACTTTGTAATACTGTTCGGGTCTGCCATAGATTCATCTAAGCTTGTGCATTTTTCTTGTTGAGCAATAACTGTAACAGATATAAGCATTGCTACTAAAAATAAAGTAAATTTCATCATAATCGCGCTCTGTTTAGGGGGTTGACAATTTGTTAACATTGTAAACATACACAAATAGATGTTTAAAAGCAAATTTATAATATGTTTTTTAAACTAAAACATTGAAAGATAAACAAGTGATTTTATATACTTACATAAATTATAGTTATTTATACTATTTTTAATTATAAGATTAAGTTTATCATGATGTAAGGTTAAGAGGAAAAGAATAGGTTACAATAACGGGTAATCCTTTTTGTTTTCCAGGTAAAAAACGTGGTAACTTTTCTACTATTCTATTTAATTCTTTGTTTAATTCTTTATTTTCTTTAGAACTTTTTATTTTAGAGTTAATTACTTTTCCATGTAAATCAATACTAAATTGAATATATATTTTATCTTCAATATTTTCGTCAATAAAATTATTCAAATAGAAGTTTTTAGAAAAATGATCATTCATTTTTGACTTAAAACATTTAACATTATTTTCTCTACTAGAGTTATCGCAAGATTCAAACATAGGTATTTTTTCAACCAGAGTAAATAAAACCTCTCTAGAAAGATTAGGGATTTTTAAAGACTTTTCAACTTTTAAATCAATAAAATTTTTATTTTTATTTAAATGATTTGAGTTTTTTCTCAATCTATTACTAACTCTTTTTCTAGTTGTAATGTTAGCTTTTTTTGCTATTTCTCTAACATTATTGTCTTTTTTTTTGTTGATATCACATTTTTTAATAGAAATTTCATTTACATCAAAATTGTTTTCTTTAGGTGTTTTACATACAGGTGCTTGGCTGTATGTTGTAAGTATATTTAAATTAAATAATAAAATAAATAGAAAGGGGGTTTTCATTTTAAATTAAGTTTTTATGACACTACAAATATGTAAAAAGTATTGCTATTAATGTTTTAAGACAAGGTCATGTTTGTTTTAATTAATTGTATTTTGAATGTTAGTTAAGTTAACTTTTTGTAAACTTAAAATTCTCTATTTGAATAGAGAATTTTAAGTTTACAAAAAGGAGTAAAATTATTTTACATCCATTAATTCTACATCAAAAATTAAGGTTGCGTTTGCAGGGATTACACCTCCAGCACCAGCTTTTCCGTATGCTAAGTTCGATGGAATTACAAATCGAGCTTTATCACCAACTTTTAACAACTGAATTCCTTCATCCCAACCAGCAATTACTTGCCCAACACCAACAGCAAAATCAATTGGTTGCTTGCGTTTGTAAGATGAATCAAAAACAGTTCCATCTAATAATTGTCCTTTATAATGTACTGAAACATTTGCACCTTTGGTAGCTTGTTTTCCGTTTCCATTTTGTAAGATAGTATAACGTAATCCTGATGGAGTTTCATCATAACCTTTAGCTACAGAGTCTAATAATTCAGCTTGTTTTGCTTTTTCTTCTGCTTCACGTTTTTCACGAGAACCTTCAAAAGTTCTAAAAGCTTCAACAGCGTTAAATTTTTCAGCATCTTCTCCTACACGAATAATTTCAATATCCATGGTGTCATTTTGAGCGATAGTATCTACCACATCTTGTCCTTCAACAACGTTTCCAAAAACAGTATGATTACCATCTAAATGAGGCGTTGCTGTATGCGTAATAAAAAATTGAGAACCATTTGTTCCAGGTCCAGCGTTTGCCATCGATAACTTCCCTGGTGCATCATGTTTTAAATCTGGATGAAATTCATCTTCAAATTTATATCCAGGATTTCCAGTTCCTGTTCCTTGAGGACAACCACCTTGAATCATAAAATCAGCAATTACACGGTGAAACTTTAAGCCATCATAATATGGTGTTCCTTGTGGTTTTGCAGTATTTTCTAAATTTCCTTCGGCTAAAGCAACGAAGTTACCTACAGTTCCTGGGGTTTTTTGGTATTCTAAGTTTACTAGAATATCTCCTTTTGATGTTTTAAATTTTGCGTAAATTCCGTTATTCATTTTGTTAGATTATCTTAATTAATATTCAAAAAACTTTTTCTCAAAAAATTATCTAAAAAATTATCTAAATAAAATCTAAAGAAAAAGCAAAATTAGTTTTTTACTGATAAAGTTGAAAGGTTTAAGCTTAAACCTATGTTAATATTTGTGGCATTTACTTTTCCGAAAGGCGAATTATATTTTCCTGTTGAAGCAATAATTGAAATATTTTTATGAATATCATAGCTAAATCCAAGTATTGGACGCATAATAATTCCTTCATCGGTATCGATGCCAGCACCACCGCCAGCGCCTGCCATTATTTCAGCAAAGCCACGTGCTTTATTGTTTAAAAATCTAGGTGAATATATTCCTGCACCAACCAGCCCGTGAGCATAACCACCTGAGCGACCATCGTAAGCAAAACTAGCTTCTCCAGCAATGTATAGCCATTTATTAATATCATAATTTACTTTTAAACCGATAAGTTGTAAATCGATTTCTTTGGCATCAAATTTATCATCAGTTTTAGCAACATTAAAATACGTTTGATTTAGAATTTCAACTCGTAAACCTTGCGTATAAAAATTGGTGTGTTTTTTTTGATGCTTATTTTGATATTTTATTCCTCCGTTTAATCCGTAATATTTCAATCCGAAACCAACAGTATATGCTTCTAAATCGCCAGCAATGGCACGATAATAACCAGCATGTCCGCTCAATGCGAGATTGTTAGCTAATTTCAAATCGATTCCTGCGGATGGATATACCATCAAACCACCTTCAGGAGCTATACGTCCTCCAGCAGCGCCGATTCCTAGTTTTGTGAAAATATTGATGTATTTTGATTGATAGGGATGATATCCTGCTCCAAAAAATAAATCCATAAAACCGGCACGTAATCCTTTATATATGGCATCGGTATGCGCGAATAAAAAAGTATTTTGACTTACATATTTTTGATATTCAAACCCAAGAACGTATAATATTTCTGTTAAGGGTTCAGAATTACTGGCTTTATCTTTTTTAGAATTTCCGAAAGGTTTAAAAAAATCAAAACGAATTTGTTGTACATTTTTTACAACAGGTTTACTCCAGAAATTATCCGAAGAAATATTTTTTGCTGTGAAATTTTGATGTGCTTTATTATAATCAGTAAAACGTAAAATACTTGGTATTTCAATAAATAAAGAAACTGAGTTACTTTTTATTTCTCCTGATAAAAAATTTAAATGACTGTATTGTACACCGAAAGAATAGTTGTTCTTTTTATATTGTAAACCAATATTCGGATTTATAAATCCGCCATCATTAACCAAGTCTCTGTATCCGCCACCGCCACCAAAATGAATGTTTGCATCTACATATAAACTTTTATAAAGTTGTTTATTTGCGCCTAATTCTACACCTAAAGTAAATAATCCTCCTTGGTCACCAGTAACGGCAAAGTGAAACCCAGCACCACCATATAACCAATTGTTAATTGGTATTTGATAATGTAAGCCAGCTATACCCATTGTTGGTTTTAAATTTGGAAATTTATCTGTAGGCATTTTTACAGGAATAAAATTAAAACGAACTTTATTATGTAATACTGATCCTTTTAAGGTTTTTAATTCTTGCCCAAAAGAAAATGAATAAGCAAGAATAAAAAACAAAAAAGAAATATGTTTTTTATTCAAATTCACTAGTAAAATGTAGTTTTACAGTAGGGTATTTACTTTGTGTCATTTGCATAGTAAAAGCTGAATCGGCTAAAAACACTAATTTACCTTCTTTGTCTTTTGCTAAATAACGCTGTTTTACACGTTTAAACTCTTTAAACTCTTCACTTTTTTCATCTTCAGCTTGTATCCAACAGGCTTTGTGTACAGATATATTTTCATAAGTACATTTTGCACCATATTCATGTTCTAATCTGTATTGAATAACCTCATATTGTAAGGCTCCAACAGTTCCTACAATTTTACGACCATTCATTTCCATAGTAAATAATTGAGCAACTCCTTCATCCATTAACTGATCTAAACCTTTGTATAATTGTTTAGACTTCATAGGGTCGGCATTGTTTACATAACGGAAATGCTCTGGAGAAAAACTTGGAATTCCTTTGAAATTTAAATGTTCACCTTCAGTTAAAGTGTCACCAATTTTGAAGTTTCCTGTATCATGAACACCAACAATATCACCGGGAAATGACTCCTCTACAATTTGTTTTTTTTCAGCAAAAAAGGCATTAGGACTTGAAAATTTCATTTTCTTACCGTTACGAACATGTAAATAAGGAGAATTTCGTTTAAAAGTTCCGGATACAATTTTGATAAAAGCAAGTCTATCTCTGTGTTTCGGGTCCATATTTGCATGAATCTTAAAAACAAAACCTGTTAATTTTTCTTCTTTCGAATCAACTAAACGTTCTTCTGCTTTTTTAGGTTGTGGTTCAGGCGCAATTTCAATAAAAGCATCTAATAATTCTTTTACACCAAAATTGTTTAAAGCCGAACCAAAGAAAACAGGTTGTAAATCACCTGCTAAATATTCTTGTTGATTAAATTCAGGATATACTTCTGCAACTAATTCTGCTTCTTCTCTTAAAGTTTCGGCAGCAGTTTCTCCAATAATATCATCTAGTTGAGGGTTTGATAAATCATCAAACTGAACACCTTCTGAAATTTTTGTTTTATTATCCGCAGAAAAAAGATTTAATTTCTTTTCCCAAATATTATAAATTCCTTTAAAATCGTAACCCATTCCAATAGGGAAACTCATCGGAGTAACACGTAAACCTAATTTTTGCTCAACTTCATCTAATAAATCAAAGGCATCTTTACCTTCTCTATCTAATTTATTGATAAAAACTAACATCGGTATTTTACGCATTCTACAAACTTCTACTAATTTTTCAGTTTGAGGCTCTACACCTTTTGCAACATCAATTACAACGATAACACTATCAACAGCGGTTAAAGTTCTAAAAGTGTCTTCAGCAAAATCTTTATGCCCAGGGGTATCTAATATATTTATTTTTTTATCTTTATAAATAAAAGCTAATACAGAAGTGGCTACCGAAATACCTCTTTGGCGCTCAATTTCCATAAAATCGGAAGTGGCTCCCTTTTTTATTTTATTATTTTTTACAGCACCAGCTTCTTGAATTGCTCCACCAAATAATAGTAACTTTTCAGTTAAAGTAGTTTTACCTGCATCGGGGTGTGATATAATTCCGAATGTACGTCGTTTTTGTATTTCTTCTAAAAAGCCCATTTATCAAATTTTAAGGCTGCAAAGGTACGGTTTAAAGCTTAATTTTTCAAAGGTTTACTACTTAAGTGTATAAAGGTTTAATTGTTGAATTGATAGCAATTTTGTATGTTTGCTTTTAGCAAAAATTATACATGAAAGAACACGTTATATTAGTAGATTCTCAAGACAATCCGATTGGGTTAATGGAAAAAATTGAGGCGCATGAAAAGGCATTGTTGCATAGAGCATTTTCTGTTTTTATTTTTAACGATAAAAAAGAATTAATGCTACAGCAAAGAGCTGCTGATAAATATCATTCTCCTTTGTTATGGACTAATACGTGTTGTTCACATCAAAGAGATGGAGAAACTAATTTAGGTGCAGGAAAACGTAGGCTTCAAGAAGAAATGGGTTTTGTTTGCGATTTAAAAGAAGTTTTTTCTTTTATTTATAAAGCGCCTTTTGATAACGGATTAACGGAACATGAATTAGATCATGTAATGGTTGGAACTTTTAACAACAAGCCTATTATTAATAAAGAGGAAGTTGAAAGTTATAAATGGATGCCCTTAGAAGCTGTTAAAAAAGATATTGAAGAAAAACCTGAAATATACACAGCTTGGTTTAAAATTATATTTAAAGAATCTTACGAAACCTTAAAAAATGCCTAAAGTAACTGTACACAGAAAAGCGCATTTTAATGCTGCTCACAGATTGTTTAATCCTGATTGGTCTGATGAAAAAAATCAGCAAATTTTTGGAAAGTGTAATAACCCTAATTATCATGGGCATAATTACGATTTAATAGTTTCTTTAACGGGTGAAATAAATAAAGAAACAGGCTATGTGTATGATTTAGGAATTTTAAAAGGATTGATTAAAACAGAAGTAGAAGACGCTTTTGATCATAAAAATTTAAATATTGATGTTGTTGATTTTAAAAATTTGAATCCAACAGCAGAAAATATATCAGTAGTAATATATAACAAATTACGTGTTCATGTTCCTGAAAATTTAGCGCTAGAAATTACGCTTTATGAAACTCGAAGAAACTACGTAACTTATAAAGGAACTTAATTATGATACACCAATTATTACGATTCGAACCAATTTTAAAACCTAAAATATGGGGAGGAGAAAAACTGAAAACGTTACTTAACAAAAAATCAGAAGGAAATAATATTGGTGAAAGTTGGGAAATTTCAGATGTTAAAACTGATATTTCTATAGTTAGTAATGGAGCTTTAAAAGGAAGTAATTTAAATGACTTAATTAAAGAGTTTAAAGAAGCTCTTTTAGGTGAAAAGGTCTATGAAGTGTTTCACGATAAATTTCCGTTATTAATTAAGTTTATTGATGCTAAAAAAAAATTAAGCTTACAAGTACACCCTAATGATATTTTAGCACAAAAAAGACATAACTCGTTAGGTAAAACTGAAATGTGGTATATTGTTAATGCTGAAAAAAAAGCTAAAATAATTATTGGTTTTTCTGAAGAGACCGATAAGAAATCTTTTTTAAAAACAATAGAATCTCGTAATGAACTTGAACTTTTGAATGTAGATTTTGTTAAAAAAGGAGATACTTTTTTAGTGCCATCGGGCAGAATACATGCTATTGGTAAAGGTGTTTTATTAGCAGAAATACAAGAAACTTCGGATGTTACGTATCGTATATCTGATTGGAACAGGAGAGATGTTACTGGAGTAAAAAGGGATTTACATGTAAATTTAGCACTTGATGCTATTGATTATTCAGCAAAATCTAATTATAAGGCTGAATATCTTAAGAAAAAAAATAGACCATCTAATATTGTTGATTGTAAGTACTTTACAACTAATTTTTTACACTTAACAAAAAATTATAATGTAAATCATGAGGATAAAGATAGTTTTGTAATTTATATGTGTGTAGAAGGAACAGTTGTTTTTGAATACAAAAATCAACAAGAAAAAATAGCATTAGGAGAAACTATTTTAATACCTGCTTGTATTAAAAGTATCGCTATTTTAACAGATAACGCTAAAATTTTAGAGGTTTATATAAAATAATAACAGGTCTAAAAAAATTACTTTTTTAGACCTGTTATTAAGCCAATCAAACTAATTGTTAAGAGGCTTTTTGTAAGCTATAACCAAATACAGCTTTACATATAATGTTTTGCTTTTCTTCTTTTTTTGATACTGTTATGTTTAAAACAACTTCAGTATCACTCATTTTTTTTATTTTATTACTGATAATAAGATTATCATTTAAATAAGCCTTTTTGATAATATCAAACTCAATACTTTTAAAGCTTAAACTAGCAGATTCTTTATGGAAACTTAGAGAGGAGTGTACGGTAGCTTCAATTTTGTCATATAAAATTGAAGTCTTTAATACTTTACTTTTGCTAACTTGTTTTTTGTTAACGGTAAATTGTAGCAAATTATTTTTAGATGCAATGTAAGTGTTCATAAGTTAGGGAGTTATAGGTGTGAATTTAGACTTTTTAAAAAATTTCTTTTGTGCTAAGCATATAATTGTAGTTAACTGCATGTTAATTCGTTTGATGTTTTTTAATGTATTCATAAGTAATAAAGTTTAAAATTTAGTGAATAAGAAAAGGTGCTTTTTATAAAAAAGCACCTTTTGTAATTTGTATTAAATATTGGTTTTAAAACCGTTGTTTAAAGCTATTTCTAGAGGTACTTTTTATATAGGCATATTTTTTATGCATGCGTGTGTTGCACTTAATCATTCCGATAGTGTTTAAAATAATGCTATATGTATATAAAAGTACTTTCATAAGTGTGTTCAAATTTAATAAAAAAAATCAGAAAACAGCTAAAAGTCTCAAAACATTAATGTTAAAGTTTTATTAAGCAAACTTTTTGCTAATATTAATACCTTGTTTAAATATGTATCTTTGAAAGGTGTAAATAACTATATTTTATGAAAATAATTGCAATGATTCCTGCACGTTATAGTGCATCTCGTTTTCCTGGAAAATTAATGAAAGATTTAGGAGGTAAACCAGTAATTGTAAGAACTTACGAAGCTGCTGTTAAAGCAAATTTGTTTAGTGAAGTGTACGTAGTAACTGATTCTGATATTATTTTTAAAACGATAACCGAAGCAGGGGGTAAGGCTTTAATGAGTTTAAAAGAACACGAATGTGGTTCAGATAGAATTGCAGAAGCTGTTGAAAATTTAGCTGTTGATATTGTTGTAAATGTACAAGGTGATGAACCTTTTATAGATACAGTTTCTTTATCAAAACTAATTCAAGCTTTTAAAGATGATAAAAATAATGAAATAGATTTAGCGTCCTTAAAGGTAGCGATGACAAATTTAGAGGATATTGAAAATCCGAATAATGTAAAAGTAATTACTGATGTAAATAATTTTGCTATCTATTTTTCAAGAAGTTTAATTCCTTTTCATAGAGCAAAAGATGTAGATATAACATATTTTAAACATAAAGGAGTGTATGCTTTTAGAAAAAAAGCATTGATAGATTTTTACCACACACCAATGACTCCTTTAGAAGCTGCTGAAAAAATAGAATGTATTCGCTATCTAGAAGTCGGAAAAAAAATAAAAATGATTGAAACTTCTGTAGAAAGTATTGGTATTGATACACCTGAAGATTTAGAAAAAGCTAAAAAAATACTCGAAAATGAATAATATAAAAGTAATAGCTTTTGATGCTGATGATACACTTTGGGTAAATGAAACTTATTTTAGAGATGCAGAAAAAGAATTTGCAAAGTTATTATCAGCTTATGAAACTGAAAATAAAATTCATCAAGAGCTATATAAAAAGCATATAGATAATTTAAAAATATATGGCTACGGTATAAAGGGCTTTGTATTATCAATGGTTGAAACTGCTTTAGAGTTGTCAAATTCTAAAATTAATCAAAAAACAATTAATAGAATTCTTGAAATAGGTAAAGAAATGTTAGAAAAGCCAATTGATTTGTTGGATGGAGTAGAAGAGGTTTTACAAAAATTACAAGGAAAATATAAAATAATTGTTGCCACCAAAGGTGATTTATTAGATCAGGAGCGAAAATTAGAAAAATCTGGTATTTTAAAATATTTTCATCACACAGAAGTTATGAGTGATAAAAAAGAAGCTGATTATTTAAAATTGATAAAACATTTAGATATTTACCCATCAGAATTATTAATGATTGGAAATTCTTTAAAATCAGATGTTTTACCAGTAGTTAAAGTAGGAGCTTCAGCAATACATGTTCCTTTTCACACTACTTGGGCTCATGAAAAAGTTAATGATTCACAAAAAGCGGATACTTATAAAACTGTTTCTAAAATTAAAGATGTATTACTTTTTTCTTAAATTTTATTTAAAATACTAAGGGTGTTTAAATAAGGTTGATTTTAAAATAGTTAGTATTTATTATTTTTTAAAAATAACCATAGGAATTAGATTAAATCAATTAATTTTGCAAAAAAATAATAATTATGGCAAGCATTAAAAACTTAAAAAAAGATATCGACTATACTTTAGGAGATATTATTGATATTTGTAGATTATCTGCTCAATTAAATCCTGAGGTAGATGCTGATAAGTCAGAAGCTATTGTAGATGAAGTTTTCGAAACATATGATGATTTGATAGTAAAAATAAATGCTAAAAAAGTTGAAAATAAGAAAGCTCATTTTAAAGCAATTAGTACTGAATTAGAAGAAAAGGCAAATGCTTTAATTGAAAAAGTAAATAACTTATAATGTTTTATAAGTTACCTATTTAAAATCTGATACTTAGTTAAGTATCAGATTTTTTTTGCAAAAAATTAACATATACTAAGGACTAAAATTTTGTAAATTACGTTTGTAAATAAAGAATAATTAAAATCCCTCACAACAAGTATGGCAAGAGCAATGTATGAGTATACTAAAATGGTTTTAAAAAAAGTTAGTTTTAATACTGACTTATTTTGTAAAGAGTTAGAAAAGGCATTAAGTACGCTATTACCTTATGAAGTAGATGAGTTAATTATTTGGTTAAAACAATATACTGTAAATAAGCCAAATTTATATGTCTGTTTTAATTTAGTGAAAAAAAATAGCATAAAAAAAGAAGCTATTTAAGCTTCTTTTTTTATGCTATTTTTTACCTCTTAATTTACGCACAAGTTTATGGTTAAACTTGTGTTCAAAAATATGTAAAGCCAGTATTTTTTTATAAGATAATATATTATAAATTTTATTATTAAAAGAAGTTTTTATTAAGTGTTGCTCTTCTTTTATAATTTTAATTTTTTCTAAAATTTCTTTAGAATCATTTTCAGATAAATTATCAATACCTCCGTTTTCAGGTATTCTTTTTTTTAAAATGAAACGCTCTTTTTTATGTAAAGCTATCATTTTTTTATCATATTTATTATAAATTGGCCAAAATTTTAGAGCTTCATTTTTAGTTAAATTTAACGTTTCAGTTAAGTATGCAATTTTATAAGTACGAATTTTTTCAGAGCCCCTTTTTTTTGATTGAGCAATACTAATAATGCTATGTAAGCAAGTTATGAGTAATAGTAAAATTATTTTTTTTTTCATTTTTATTGAATTTTATTAAAAAGTAAAGAGTCATCATCAATAGTATTTAAGTAATCTTTCATATTCTCTTTGTTTATTGAAGAAAGTATGTTTTCATCAAAATCAATATCATTTAAAACAGTAGCTAATTCATCATTATTAGTAACACCATATCCATTTTCATACCAATATAATACGTCAGCTTGTGTTATATCATTAAGATAATAATTATTTTTAGCTTGATTAATATAACTTAATCCTATAAAAAGTAAAACTGAAGCAGCTACTGCAATAGGTATAAGTTGTAATACGTTCTTATATAAAGAAATAGTTTTTATTTGTTTTGTTTTTTCTAAAATTATTTTTTCAACACTATTAAAATAATTGTCAGGTGTTTCAAAATTATTTTTTTTAGGTAAATTACAAGTATTTACAAAAGATGAAATACTTTTTTCAACTTCATTAAAATAATTTTTAGGAGTAGAAAATTTTGTCTCTGTTCCTATTTTTTTATTTATAAAATTTATGCTATTTTTCAACTCTTTATTCATCTTTATTCTAAGACTATAATATAGGTAAAAGGTTTAATTACTGTTTTTAATAAATTGTTCAATTTTCTTTACAGCAATATGGTATGATGCTTTTAAAGCACCTATTGATGTACCTAGTATATCAGAAATTTGAGCATACTTCATTTCATCAAAATATTTCATGTTAAATACTAGTTGTTGTTTTTGAGGTAGCGTTGCAATAGCTTTTTGTAGTACAAGTGCTATTTCATCACCAGTAAACCAATTATCACTATCTAAAGAAGAAACTAGTTGTTGTTGATATTCAGTAATGTCAACATTTTTTTCTTTAGCTCTTTTATTAATAAATGTAATTGACTCATTAGTAGCTATTCTATACATCCAAGAATACAGTTTACTATCTCTTTTAAAATTATTTATATTTTTAAAAATTTTGATAAAAGTATTTTGTAAAACATCATCAGCATCATGATGAGAAATCACTATTTTTCGTATATGCCAATATAATCGCTCTTTATAGAGTGAAACTAGTTGTTTATAAGCAATTTCCTTTGTGGTTGGGTTCTGTAGCTTTGTTATAAGTATAATTTCGTCAGTAGTCAACTAATATTGTTTAGTTGTTAGACCTTAAAGATAATAAAAGGTTTAAAATAAAAATATTTTTAAACGCGTTTTCTAGAGCAGCCAAATAAACGTTTTTCTTTAATGGTTTCAGAAACTCCTTCAGGTAGCATTTTTTCCCATCCTTCTTCATTGTTTTTTATCATTTTTAATACCTTTCTAGAAAAAATAAGTAAATTTTCAGGATCAAAATCTTTAATATCAATAAGCCTACCGTTGGTTTTAAAAAATTTGTATAACTCTTTCATTCTAGGATGTACTCGTAGGTTTTCACTAGTAACAAATTCTCCTGTTTTCCCATTTTTATAAGGGTACATGTATACTTTTAAATCACGATAAAAAAGTTTACCAAAAGCTTCTAAAATACCTCCACTTAAATCACGATAGTATTTTTCATCAAAAATTTGAATTAAATTATTAACACCCATAGCTAATCCCATTCGTTCTTTAGTAAATTCACTAAAGTAATCTACTAACCTGTAGTATTCTTGATAATTAGTAATCATAACATTTTGTCCAAGAGCACAAAGTAACTCTGCTCTATCAAGAAAATCACGTTCGTTGATTTCACCTTCAGCACGTAAGTTACTTAAGGTTATTTCAAAAATAACTTGTGTTTTTTCAGGATTAACTTTCTTTTCAGCTAAGAACATTTGTTTAGATCTTTCAAATAAATCCATATTTACTTTTGTAACAGGTCTATAACTTCCACGTAAAGCTAATATGTTCTTTTTATATAATACCTGAGCGGGTAATAAATTGTTTCCATCAGGCCCAAACATTACAGCATTTGTCATGCCATTTTTAACAAGTTGTAAACTCATTAAACGATTGTCAACATACATAAATCGAGGCCCTGAGAAATTTATCATATCTATCTCTAAACGATCACTATCAATATTGTCATAAAAAGATTTTAATAACTCTTTAGGATTATCATTTAAGTAATAAGCTCCGTAAATTAAATTAACACCTAAAACACCTAATGTTTCTTGCTGTTGGCGTGCATCAGTTTCTTTAAAACGAAGGTGTAAAATAATTTCATTATAATCTTCAAGCGGGTCTAATTGAAAACGAATACCAATCCACCCATGACCTTTAAATTTTTTTGAAAAATTGATGGTAGCTACAGTATTAGCATAACTAAAAAATAATTTATCAGGATGTTTTTGACGATCAAGACGTTCTTCAATTAAGTCCATCTCATGTTTTAACATTTTTTTTAATCTTTTTTCAGTAACATAACGGTTGTCATTTTCTACTCCATAAATGGCATCTGAAAAATCTTTATCATAAGCACTCATTGCTTTGGCAATAGTACCAGAAGCACCTCCTGCTCTAAAAAAATTACGAGCTGTTTCTTGTCCAGCTCCAATCTCAGCAAATGTTCCATAAATATGAGCATTCAAATTAATTTTTAAAGCTTTACTAGTGGTAGTAGGTACTGTACTTATTTTCTGATCTCCTTTTAGCGTAATTGCCATGTTCTTGTTTATTTGTTACTTGTAACAAATGTACTGAAAATAGGAACTATCAGGTAATTTTTGTCTTACTTTTGTCTTAATAATAAATAATAATAAACAATTGAAAGTTACTTTTTTAGGCACAGGAACTTCTACAGGTGTTCCAATGATAGCAAGTAATCATCCAGTAGCACTATCTAACGACCCTCGTGATAAACGATTACGTTCGTCAATTGTAATTTCATGGAATGATGTTAATTATGTGATAGATTGTGGCCCTGATTTTAGGCAACAGATGATGCGTGAAAAAATAACCTCAATTAACGGAATTTTATTTACTCATGAACACTCCGACCATATTGCAGGCTTAGATGAAATAAGGCCTTACTGTTTTCAAATGGGAGCCGTTCCTATTTATACCTCTAGTAGAGTGTTGGAGGCGTTAAAGAAAAGGTACGATTATATATTTGCTACTAAAAATAGGTATCCAAGTGCGCCAAAAGTAACCGCAACAGTTATATCGCATTATAACCGTTTTATACTTCATGGAGTAGAAATAACACCTATAGAAGTTATGCATGGACCCTTACCAATTTTAGGATACCGTTTTAATAACATAGCCTACCTTACTGATATAAAAACAATAACATTACAAGAGCAACAGAAGTTAAAAAATTTAGATGTATTAATAGTTACAGGGTTAAGAAGAAAACCTCATGTAATGCATTTTAATTTAGAAGAATCTTTAGCTTTTATAGCTCAAGTTAAGCCAAAAAAAGCTTATTTAACACATATTAGTGAAATGTTAGGTTTTCATAAAGTAGTTGAAAAAGAATTACCAGAAAATGTTTTTTTAGCCTACGACGGACTAATAATTTAAACCACAAATAAATTAATAAAAGTAAATATTATTAGAAGCAATTCCCGCTTTTCGCACTCGCTTCTTGCTAAAAAAAAAGCAAGAGAGCTCAAACAAATGCTACAATCGGGGCTAGGTATTTCTATTTGTAAGCTAATTTTACCTTTATTTTATTTAAGTGTTAAAAAGGTTACTTAATTTATGCAGATAAAAAATAATACATTTAATTTATAAATACTATTGATTTTACTGATACTATAATTAATTTAAAATACTATAATTAATTTGAAAATTTAAAAGAGCTACCTATTTTTACCATAAATATTAATTAAATGAAAATAATTATATCACCAGCAAAATCTTTAGATTTTGAAAATAAAGCAGCTACAAGTTTATATACACAACCACAATTTTTAGAGCAATCAAAACAAATACATGAAAAATTAAAAAAACTTTCTAAAAAAGAGTTAAGTACGTTAATGAAAATTTCAGACGATTTAGCAAACCTAAATTATGAAAGAAATCAAAACTGGCAAACCCCATTTAATTTAGAAAACGCTAAACAAGCCATTTATTCATTTACAGGTGAGGTTTTTAGAGGTATTGATGTATATACACTTTCAGAGCCGAAAATACCTGTTTTACAAGACCAATTAAGAATTTTATCAGGATTATATGGTTTACTAAAACCGTTAGATTTAATACAGCCTTATCGCTTAGAAATGGGTACCAAACTAAAAGTTGGTGAAACAGATAATTTATATAAATTTTGGAACAATACCTTAGCAAATTCTTTAAATAACGAGTTAAAAGAAGGTGAGTTGTTAGTAAATTTAGCTAGTTTAGAATATTTTAAAGCATTGCCAAAAAAAGTTTTAAAAACACCTATGATAACCCCTGTTTTTAAAGATTTTAAAAATGGAGAGTACAAAACCATTATGACTTTTGCTAAAAAAGCACGTGGTTTAATGGTGCGCTACATTATTGAAAATGATATAACTACATTAGATGGTCTAAAAGGGTTTACTAGTAATAATTATAGGTTTTCAGAAGAAATGTCTACCCAAACTGAATTGTTTTTTACAAGATAGATGTATAGTCGAGGGGTTAAATTAATAAAAGTGTTTTTTATACTAAGCATATTTTTACTATGTATAATTTATGTATGCAATTTTTTAGTTATACAAAAAACAAAAGATAAACTATATACTAATATTGATGCTGTTTTAGTAAATAAAGTGGGGGTTGTTTTAGGTACGGCAAAATATTTGACTAATGGGCAAGTAAATTTATATTATGCATATAGAGTAAATGCAGCTGTAACATTATATAAAGCTAGTAAAGTTTCGTTTATTATTGTAAGCGGAGATAATAGTTCTAAAAATTATGACGAACCTACTGATTTTAAAAAAGATTTAATTAAGGCAGGTATTCCTGAAGCTAAAATATTTTTAGATTATGCAGGTTTTAGAACATTAGATTCTGTTGTGAGAGCTAAAGAAATATTTGGTCAAACAGCAATAACTATTATATCTCAAAAATTTCACAATGAAAGAGCTATTTATTTAGCTAATTATTTTGGTGTTAAAGCTATTGGCTTTAATGCAAAAGATGTTTTTGGTAACTATGGGCTAAAGGTTCAGTCAAGAGAGTATTTAGCCCGGGTAAAAGTATTTTTAGATATTTTATTAAATATTCAGCCTAGGTTTTTAGGAGCTTCTATTGAAATAAAATAATATATTAACAATCGGCTAAACCTACGGTAATAGCTAAACCACCTTCAGAGGTTTCTTTGTAGTTTCTATGCATATCTTTAGCTGTTTCCCACATAGTATCTATAACTTTATCTAAAGGAACTAAGCATTCTTTAGGGTTGGTTTCTAATGCTAGTTCGGCAGCATTAATAGCTTTAATAGCTCCCATTGCATTACGTTCAATACAAGGTATTTGAACCAAACCTCCAATAGGGTCGCAGGTTAAGCCTAAATGATGTTCCATTGCTATTTCAGCAGCAACTAAACACTGTCCTGGAGTTCCTCCTAAAAGTTCGGTAAGTGCTGCTGCTGCCATTGCTGATGAAACACCAATTTCTGCCTGACAGCCGCCCATTGCTGCTGAAATAGTAGCGTTCTTTTTAAAAATACTTCCAATTTCTCCTGCTACTAATAAAAACTTTTTAATGTGATTAAAGTCAGCATCGTGATTTTCTATAACTAAATAATACATTAAAACAGCAGGTATTACTCCGGCACTTCCATTTGTAGGAGCTGTTACAACCCTACCTAAAGCAGCATTAACTTCGTTAACAGATAAAGCTAAACAGCTTACCCATTTTAATATTTCACGAAACTTAACTTCTGTACTTCTAATAGCGGTAATCCATTCTTGTTCATTAGTGTAAGATGCATCTTTAATTAATTTAGCATGAGTACCAAACGCTCTACGTTTTACATTTAAACCGCCAGGTAAAATACCTCCAGTATGACAACCTATATACATGCATTCTAACATGGTGTCCCAAACGCGTTTTAATTCAGTGTCAATTTCTAGTGCAGATTTTAAAACCAATTCATTTTGAAAAACAATATCTGAAATATTTTTGTTTTCCTTGTTACAATATTGCTCAAGTTCAGTAGCTCTGTTTATCGGATATGGAAAATTAACTTTGTTTATTTCCGTTTCTAAAGGTTTCTCTACCTCTTCTTGAATAACAAAACCTCCACCTATAGAGTAGTATATTTCGGTAGAAATTTCTTTACCCTTACAAAAACCTCTAAAAATTAATCCGTTAGAATGAAATGGTAAAAAATCTTTATTAAAAACAACATTTTCAATAGAAAAAACTAAATATTTTTCAGCATTGAAGTGTAATTTTTTTGTTTTTTTAATTATATCAATAATTGTGTCAATACTCTCAATAGGAATATATTCAGGATCAGTACCACTTAACCCAAGTAAAATAGCTAAATCTGTAGCGTGACCTGTTCCTGTTAAAGATAAAGAACCGTATAAGTCTATTTTAATACCATCAATTGTATTAAAAATATTAGTTTCTTTTAATTTTTCAATCCATTGTTGAGCAGCTCTCCACGGACCTAAAGTATGTGAGCTAGAAGGGCCAACGCCAATTTTAAGCATATCAAAAACACTAATAAACTGCGACATAAATATTTTTTGTTTGTTGAACGCTAAAATAGAAAAAGTCCTGTATTTAAATCAATACAAGACCTTTTTTTATGAAAAAATATTAATACTACATTCCGTATACATTTTCTTTATTAAATTTCTTAGCTAATAGATAATAAACAACAGCACGATACTTACTTCTTTCAGATCTTCCGATAGTTTCCATAACTTCATCAATAGCTTTATCTAATTCAGGTCCATCTGTTAAACTTAATTTTTTCAGTAAAAAATTTTTCTTAACAGTTTCTAATTCTTTCGGATCACTACCTGATACTGTTTCTGCGTCTTTTTTATAAATAGAAGGACCTAAACCTTTAGTAACCGCTTTTAATAAATCAAGATTAGCAGGAAGGTTTTTGTCATCCATAAATTTTTTATATAATGCTACTTTTTCGTCAAATTTACTCATAATTTTTATTTATAATTATTTGTTAATGTTATTATTGTATCATTAATTATTCCAAATATAGATAAATATTTTGTTCTTTCAAAATAAGAAAAATGAAAGAAATAAAATATTTATTGTTAAGTTTTTTTAAGATTAAATAGATGTTAGGTTTATTAATTCAGTTTAGATTTAGTACTTGTTTTAATCTTTTTAAGAAAGCTAGAATTAGCTTTAAATAATTAACTTTTTAGTTTTGTATAACTTCTAAATTAATGAATTGTTAATTAAATTGTTGAAAACAAAATACTTTTATAGTGGATAAGTGCTGTTTATATCGTATTTTTATATGTATCCAATATCTTTTAGCCTATGCCAATATCAAAATTTGAATCTATGTTAAAAACAAACAATGTCTATTTTTTTGATGCTGTTGAGTTTGAAACTATTATTGAACATTATTTGAATATCGCAAAACATTCGTTAGCTAAAAAAGCAGTAGAGTTAGGTTTAGAGCAGCATCCTACTTCAATTCAGTTAAAGTTGATGAAAGTAGAAATTTTAGTTTTTGAAAATGAGTTAGAGGAAGCAGAGAAAATACTAAAAAAAGTTGAGGCTGTTGAGCCTCATAATGATGAGGTTTTTATTCAAAAAGCTTTGATTTTATCAAAAAAAACACAACATTTAAAAGCTATAGCTGTTTTAAAGGAATCTTTAGAATACGTTGAAGATCCAGCAGATATATGGTCTATGTTAGGAATGGAGTACTTGTATTTAGATGATTATGAAAATGCGCGTTTAAATTTTGAAAAATGTGTAGAGGTTGATTATGAAGATTATTCATCGTTATACAATGTAGTTTATTGTTTTGATATGCAAGAAGGTCACATAGAGGCTATACTTTTTTTGAGAAATTACATTGAAAGAAACCCTTATTGTGAAATTGCATGGCATCAATTAGGTAAGCAATATTCTGAATTAGGAATGCATAAAGAAGCTCTTAAGGCTTTTGATTACTCAGTATTAATTGATGAAAGTTTTATAGGAGGTTATTTAGAAAAAGCAAAAACTTTAGAAGAGTTGCATAGGTTTGAGGATGCTATTGAAAATTATATGATAACTTTAGAATTAGATGACCCTACGGCTTTTGCATATATCAGAATAGGTGAATGCTATGAAAATTTGAAAAATATTCATACTGCCATACATTTTTATAAAAAAGCTGTTCATGAAGATCCTTTGTTAGATAAAGGGTGGGTGTTATTAACAAATGCTTGTTATAATGATAATGATTTTCAGAAAGCACTTTACTATATAAATAAGGCAATACAAATTGACGAAGGAAATGCATTTTATTGGAGAAGGTACGGTGATATAAACTTGAAGTTAAATTTTTACGAGGAGGCTGTAAAAGCTTTTTATACTTGTATTGAATTAGGTGATAATGAACTTGAAATTTATACAGCTTTAGCAGATATTTTACTTTTTTTAGGTGAATTTGAAGATGCTTTAAAAGTAATAATTAAGGCTAAAAAAATATATAAAGAGTTTGCTGAGGTTGAATACCGTTTATGTGGTTTATTTATGATTTTAGATAAAGAAGATTATAGTTTAGCACATTTAAAAAATGGCATAGCAATAGATTATAATTATCATACTATTGTTAAAGAGTTGTTTCCTACTGTTTATGAACAAAAAAAAGTACAAGAAATATTATCAAGTTATAAAAAAGCTTTAAAATAAAGCTTTATAGTTAGTCGTAAATATTAACATTCATTATATGATAATATGTTTCAATGCTATTTAATATAATTATAAGTTTTTTAAGCTCATTTCTATATATTTGAATAATATTTTAAGACTATTTATTATTTCAAATATGCAAACATCTTATAGCTTTATAGAGTTGATTGGGCCTTACATGCTTGGGGTTTTAATAGCTACGGGTTTAGGACTTATTATAGGTTTAGAAAGAGAGTTTGATAGGCTTCAAGAAAAAGGTTTTGCAGGTATTAGAACTTTTCCTATTGTTAGTATTATTGGTTTTTCAATAGGTAGCCTTGCACAACAATTTTCACTTTGGTTAGTGGTGCTTAGTTTAGGGTGTTTTATTTTGTTTTTAGCGCTTTATCATTTTTCGCAAGAAAAAGAAGCTTATGGGCAAGGGCTAACTACTAATTTAGCTTTAATAGCAACCTGTATTTTAGGTATAATGGTTTCGGTAACGTTGTATAGAGAAGCTGTAGCTACGGCTGTTATTATTGTAACTTTATTATCTTTAAAAACAAAATTTAGGTTGGTTATTAGTAATATAACTTCTGAAGAACTTTTTGCTTTTATAAAATTTTCAATAATTGCTTTATTAATACTTCCTTTTTTACCAAATAAAAATTTTGGTCCTAATGAGCTTATAAACCCTTTTGAAATAGGGTCTATTATTGTTATTGTATCATTTATAAATTTTATTGGTTACTTTTTAGTAAAATTTGTAGGTTCTAAAAAAGGGATTATTATAACAGCAATTTTAGGTGGGCTTATTTCAAGTACAGCAGTTGCTTGGAATTATGCTTCTAGAAGTAAAGACGCACCAGAGTTGTCTAAAAAATATAGTGCAGGTATTATTATAGCTTCTGCAATTATGTTTCCAAGACTAGCCTTTGTATCTTATATTTTTAATAATCAAATTTTAAAGCACATTGCTATTCCTTTTGCTTTTTTGACTTTGGTATGTGTGGTGTCAACTTTTATTTTAACTCGAAATGATAATCATCATCCTAACACAAATATTAAATTAGGAAATCCTTTAAATTTTTTAAATGCTCTAGGGTTTGGAGTTGTTTATTTGCTAATTTTGTTTGCGGTTTTTTATAGTAATCATTTTTTTGGAGAATCAGGTTTATATTATTCAGCATTTATAGCGGGCTTGGCTGATACAGACGCAATTACAATAAGTATGGCAAAATTTTCTTTAAATGAAAACAAGCTATCATTAGCATCATCTGTTATTATTGTAGCAACGTTAAGTAATATGCTAGTTAAGTTAGGTATAACTTATTTTAAAGGGTCAAAATATGCAGGTAAATATGTAAGTTATGTGTTTGGTGGTGTTATTTTGGTAGGAATTATAAATATTATTATAAATAATTTATAAACCGTACCTTTTAGTAAAGGTACGGTTTTAATAATAGGTTAATTATTTGTATTGGTAACTTGAAAAGTATTTTGTCTATACATTTTATGTTCAATAACTTTAGAAGGCATTTCAATGTTATTACGATCTAAAATATCTTTTATTTCAGTAAGTATTTTTCCACGAATGGTATTGCCTAGGTAATGTTCAGCTAATTCTTTATTTTTTAATAAATCAATCCAAAAATGAACTTGAATATTTGTTGTGTACTCTGCTAATTCTTGTACTGTAACCTTAAATTCAGGATCTTTTAAAACTTCTTTTTGATTTGTTAAATAGTTTAAAATTAGATGTCTAGTGGTTTCAATACTGCACTCAGGAGCAATACCGATAATGAAATTAATTCTTAAAAAACCATCTTTAGTGTAGTTTATAAGAGCGTTTTTTAATAAATATGAATTAGGTACATAAATATCTTTTCCGTCAGAATTTTTTAAATGAGTCATCCGTAAATCTAATTGTTTAACGGTTCCTTTACTACCTTGTATTTCTATAATATCGCCTATATCAAAAGGAGGTTTTATGGCTAAAATTATTCCTGATATAAAATTTTCTCCAATGTCTTTAAAAGCAAAACCAAAAATAATAGCTCCAACACCGGCACCTGCAAAAACAGTACTTGCTATATTAGCAAAGCCCATTATGCTAAAAGCAGAAACAACTCCAAATAAATAAATAGACCATTTTATACCTTGAGAAAAAAAGTTAGACAAAAGTTTGTCTTTCCATTTTTCTTGTGTTGTTTTTTCTATAATTTTAGTAGTTATTTTTGCTATAAATACCGCAAAAATTAAAACAATAACTGCAGTTATAATATTAGGTAGTAGCGTTGCTATTTCCGATAAATAATCGCTAAAAATTTTTTTTAAATCTGGTTTCATTAAATTTTTATATTAGATGTGTTTTTAATCACGAAATATATTTCCAAATTCTATGTAAAATATAAATACAAAATAAGGTTATTACAGATAAAATTAAAGCTAAAAATGTTTTACCATAAATCCAATTTCCGGTAGCAAATAAAAAGCTATACACTCCAATGGTTCCGGTAATAAAACCGATTATTTTTATACCAATATTTTTAAATTTATCTTCTCCCTCAAAAATTAAGGCTTCAAATTTATTAATAGTTTCGGTATCACTAGGTTGTGTTAAAAGAGTCACTAAAACCCATCCAAAAGTGGTTATAACAACTCCAATAATTAATTGCCAATGTCCAGCAATATCAAAAAATGGATTATCTAATTTTCTGTTGATAAAAAAGAAAAGTGCAATTATAAATGAAATAGCCATTGCTGCAATTTCACTATATGGGTTTATTCTGCTCCAAAACCATCGTAAAATAAATAATAAACCTGTTCCTGCTCCAATTTGTAAAAGTAAATCAAACACATCTTTTGCTGATTTTAAATAGAATGAAAATAAAGCAGCGCACAACATTAACAATATTGTAGAAACTCGGCCAACAACTACTTTTTGTTTTTCAGAAGCTTCTTCATTAATAAAACGACTGTAAAAATCATTCACTAAATATGAACTACCCCAATTTAATTGCGTAGAAATAGTACTCATAAAAGCAGCTATTAAAGAAGTTAATACAATACCTAATAAACCTGCTGGTAAATAGGTCATCATTGCAGCATATCCAACATCATGTCCTTGCATTTCTGATGATAAACTTGGGAATGCTTGATTCATGCTATCTAAATTTGGAAAGATAATTAACGAAGCTAGTCCGACAATAATCCAAGGCCAAGGACGTAACGCATAATGTGCAAAATTGAAAAATAAAGTTGCCCAAGTAGCATTTTTTTCATCTTTGGCAGCTAACATTCGTTGAGCTATATACCCTCCGCCACCAGGTTCTGCACCAGGGTACCAAGTACTCCACCATTGTACGGCAAACGGAATTATAAATAAGGTAATTAATGATTCAGTATTTGAAAAATCAGGAAGCATATTTAATTTTCCACTTACATTAGGATGGCTTAATAAGTTTGATAAACCATTTATTTCGGGCATATTTACAATATAAACCGTTGCCCAAATTGAGCCAATCATGGCTAGTATAAATTGAACAAAATCTGTAAGTAAAACTCCTTTTAATCCACCTAATGAAGAGTATATAACTACAATAATAGAGGAGTATAGTAACATTTCTCCTTGTGAAATTCCTAATAAAATGTTGGCTATTTTAGCACCAGCTAAACACACACCTGCCATGGTAATAATATTAAAAATTACACCTAAATAAATAGCTCGAAACCCTCTTAAAAAACCTGCCATTTTACCTGAATATCTTAATTCATAAAATTCTAAATCGGTAGTAATTCCAGATTTTCGCCATAGTTTGGCATAAAAAAAAACAGTAAGCATTCCTGTAAGTAACATTGCCCACCAAACCCAATTACCAGCAACACCATTTTTACGAACTAGTTCAGTAACCAGACCAGGAGTATCAGCCGCAAAAGTAGTAGCAACCATAGAAACACCTAGTAGCCACCAAGGCATATTTCTTCCAGATAAAAAAAATTCAGTGCTATTTTTTCCTGCAGATTTTGAAGCCCAAATACCTATAAGTAGAGAGATTATAAAAAAACCGATAATAATAGCATAGTCAATATTAGTTAATATCATATATTATATTTTAAAGGGCTAAATGTAGTTAAATAATATGATACGTTAAATTTCAATGAAACTCCAAAAATGATTTTATATTTTATGAAAAAATCATCAAAAATGAGTAAATTTGATACTATAATTTATGGGGAAAATAAAAAAAATAGCAGTTATGACTTCTGGAGGAGATGCTCCAGGAATGAATGCAGCAATAAGGTCTGTTGTAAGAACTTGTGCTTATTACCGTGCAGAATGTATGGGTATTTACAGAGGGTATCAAGGTTTGATAGAGGATGATTTAGTACCTTTTACAGCAAGAAGTGTCAATAATATAATTAATAAAGGTGGTACGGTATTAAAAACGGCACGATCTAACGATTTTAGAACAAAAGAAGGGCGTAAAAAAGCGTATGAAAACCTATTAAAGCATAAGGTAGATGCATTGGTAGTTATTGGTGGAGACGGTTCTTTCACAGGTGGAGTGGTTTTTAATAAAGAATTTAATTTTCCAATAATAGGTATTCCTGGAACTATAGACAATGATATTTTTGGAACAACTCATACTATAGGTTATGATACTGCTTTAAATACTGCTGTTGAGGCAATTGATAAAATTAGAGACACAGCATCATCACATAATAGACTTTTTTTTGTAGAGGTAATGGGTAGAGATGCAGGTTTTATAGCTTTAAACGCAGGGGTTGGTGCAGGAGCTGAAGAAATTTTAATTCCTGAAGAAAATTTAGGATTAGAGCGTATGTTAGAATCGTTAAAGAAAAGTCGTAGAACAGGTAAGTCATCTAGTATTGTAGTTGTTTCTGAAGGAGACAAAACAGGTAAAAATGTTTTTGAATTAGCAGATTATGTTGAAAAAAATATGCCAACTTATGAAGTTAGAGTTGCTGTTTTAGGGCATATGCAAAGAGGGGGAGCTCCTTCATGTTTTGATAGAGTTTTGGCAAGTAAATTAGGTGTAAAAGCAGTAGAGTTATTATTAGATGGGCAAACAAATTTAATGGTTGGGTTACAAAATAATAATGTTATTACAACAGGTTTAGAAAAAGCAATCAAAGGTCATAATAATATTGATATGGAACTTTTAAGAGTTTCTGATATTATGACTACATAAATTTGAATTAAGAATATTAAATAGTTAAACAATGATAAAAGTAGGAATTAACGGATTTGGTAGAATAGGGAGGTTAGCATTCCGTACTGCCATGAAAAGAAAAAATGTGCAAGTAGTTGCCATTAATGATTTGTTAGATGTAGAGTATTTAGCCTATCTGTTAAAGTACGATTCAGTACACGGTCGTTTTGATGGTGATGTATTAGTTAAGGATGGAAACTTAGTTGTAAACGAGCAAGTTATTAGAATTACAGCTGATAAAAACCCTGAAAATTTAAAATGGGATGAGGTCGAAGCAGAATATATTATAGAAGCAACAGGTTTTTTTACAGATAAAGATAAAGCTATGTTACATATAATAGGAGGTGCCAAAAAAGTAATTATTTCAGCACCTTCAAAAGATGCTAATATGTACGTAATGGGTGTGAATCATAGAGATTTAAAAGCAAATGAAGTTGTTTTTTCTAATGCTTCTTGTACTACAAATTGTTTAGCTCCGTTAGTGAAAATTATTAATGATACTTACGGATTAACTGAGGGGTTAATGACTACAGTACATGCGGCTACATCTACACAAAATACTGTTGATGGGCCTAATAAAAAGTGGAGGCGAGGTCGTTCAGCAGTTAATAATATTATTCCTACATCAACAGGAGCTGCAAATGCAGTAACAAAAGTGATTCCAGCTATGAAAGGAAAGTTGTCAGGTATGGCTGTTCGTGTTCCTGTAGCAGATGTCTCTTTAATAGATTTAACGTTTAAAACAGCAAAAGCAACATCGTTAAAAAAAATAATGGAAACATTAAAATTGGCTTCAGAGAATGAATATAAAGGAATAATTGGATATACTGAAGATGAGGTTGTGTCTCAAGACTTTGTTTCAGAAACAAGAACTTCCATTATTGATGCTAAGGCAAGTTTAGAGCTGAATGAAAATTTTTTTAAAGTAATTTCTTGGTATGATAATGAGTTTGGTTATGCTACAAAAATTGTTGATTTGTTAGAGTATTCAGCAGCTTTATAAATTTAATATTAAAAATTTTATATAAAATAAAACCTACGATTAGTAGGTTTTTTTGTTTTTTTAAAAAAAAGTGAAAGAAATGTTAAATTTAATGAATAAAATAGCAATATTTATTTAAAATGAAATAAATATTGCTATTTTATTGAGTTTAATAAATTGCTATAAATAAACTTAAAATATATACTTATCAGTTATATGTATGCTAATTAATTTGGTGTTGTAACTTCCTGATATTTAATTTTAAATGTTTTTTTAAACAAAATATACCTCCATTTTACTTGTAGTAGTTGGGTGTTGTTCTGTTGGTGTAAAATTATATTGTTTTAAGTAAAAAAAATCAATTGGAATAAATGCTTTTTAATAAAAATTTTAATATGAAAAAAAAATACCCCCTACTTTTTAATATGACTTTTAGTAAAGTACTTGTTTTTTTTATTTTAATACTTACTTTATTTTCAACTAATATTTTTTCGCAAAATTGTTCTACTAACGCAGGAATACTTAATGAAGTAATATGTATTAATGATAATTTGACTTTATCAGGAAATGTTCCAAGCCCTATTCAGGGTAATACATTATGGCAACAATTAAGTGGGTCGACAGTTGTTATTGTAAATCCTAATAACCCTGTAACAGAGGTTTTAGGATACTCACCAGGTAATACATATGTATTTAGGTATTCTGTAATTTGTGGAGACGGAGTAGAATCATATCAAGATAAAACCGTAACAGTACAGCCTATAACGATAGCAGATGCTGGTCAGGATTTAGAGTTTTGTCCAGATACTCAAGGTAATATTACAGTGATAGCTAATTCACCATTACATAGTGGGGAGGTAGGTACTTGGGAAATTATTACGCCTGATAATCCGGCAGGACTTACAATTGATTTTCCTAATTCATCAATAACCACTCTAACAATACCAAGTACATCATGTGGGGTTACTACAATTGCCTGGGTTATTAATGGTCAAGAATACTCGCCAGGTTTAAGATGTACATCTAGATCAGAAATAAATATAACTAATTTAGGAGGAGTAACACCTGTTTCGGCAGGTAATGATCAAGAATTAGGAAATTGTTATACAACAACACAATCAACTTCTTTATTTGCAACATATGGAGGGTGTTTATTAAATGGTCAACAAGGTACTTGGAGTTTTGTTAGTGGACCTTCATTTCCTATTTTTAAAGATAAGAATGATTCTGAAACCACAGCCTCAAATTTAATAGAGGGTTCATATATATTAAAATGGACCACAGTGGGACCATGCTCATCAGCATCAGATACAATGATAATTGAAGTGCCTCCAGCGTCTCAAGATGTAACAACATTTCCTAATTCTAAAACAGAAGAAATTTTCTTATGCGCAAACGGAACTAGTAGTATAACTTTAGACGGATTGGTGCCAACTTTTGCGAATGAAGAGGTTTTTTGGGAACAAGTAGATGAAATAGGTGCGGGAGCTGTTGTAATTCCAACTACGACTTCTACGACTTTCCCTGTAACGTGAGTTAGTGCTTTTATTGAGGGGTTGAGTAATGCTAATGCCCCTTACATATTTAGGTATACAATAAGGAATAGTGAAACAGGTTGTAATACTTCTAAATTTTATAGAATACGATATAGAGGTGCGAATAGAACTATTATAGCAAATGGAGGAAATGATATTGTAGGTGCTTGTGGTGTTAACAATTTTTCATTTAACATTGTAACAACAGGGTCTGGTTATAATAGTGTAAATATAGTTAGTGGGCCACCTGAGTATTTAACAACCATAAGTCCAACGGCAACATACCCTGTTTCTATTGAAATAGATATGATAACAGATGGTTTAGATTTACCAAGTGAAGGTGTGTATACATTAGAATTTATAAGAAGTCAAGGGGGGGGTATTACCTATAGGCTGTACAGATGGGTTTGATAGTATAGATATAACAGTATCCACTTCTTCTACACAAGCAAACGCAGGAACAAGTATAAATTTGCCATGTGGTACTAATTCATTTGTTTTACAAGGTAATATACCTGATATAGGAAATACAACTTCTTGGAGTCAGATAAGTGGTCCTAATACAGCTACATTTTTTCCTAATTCATTTATAGCACAACCTACAGTTAGTGGTTTAGTTTCAGGGGAATATAAATTTAGATATAGAACGAGTGGAGGTATTAATTGTCCTGAATCAGAATCATTTGTAACTCTTTATGTAAATAATAGTAGTTTAACTAATTCTTTAGGCGGAGTAGATAAAGATATTTGTGTAAGCTCTCCTGCTTATATGACAGCTAGTGTACCATCAACAGGAGAGCAAGGTACATGGTCTTATATATCAAGTAATCCATCAGTATCAGATGTTATTGTTTTTTCAGATATTCATGATCCTGAAGCAGTAGTTACAGGTTTTGATAGTAGTAATACAAACTACACATTAAGGTGGACAATTGACTATACAAATCCAGGTACGGGCTGTTCTTTAGGTAATTTTGATGATGTTGTTGTTAGTACTTCTAATGTGCAAAGTCCTACAGTAGCTAATGCCGGAGTTGATGGTTGTTTTTCTGTATCTCAGACATTTTTTAATCTTTCAGCTAATTCAACAAATCCATTAGAGATTACAGAAGTTGGAACATGGACAACATCGGCAACAAATGTAGTTATTGTTAACCCTAATGATCCTAACTCACAAGTTACTATTTTAGGCCCAGGTTTAGCAACATTTATATGGACAATTGAAGACCCTAGTACCGGATGTTCACCTACTTTTGATAAGGTAGCTATAAATATAGCAGACATACCTACAGCGATAGCTGGATCGGATCAATTAGCACTTTGTTCAAGTATGGCAATAATGTCAGCAACAATGTCAGCAGGCGCTTCAGGAACATGGTCTTATGTTTCAGGACCAGGAGGGTTTTCTTTTTCAGACATAAATAACCCGAATACAATTATAAATTTTATATTAAGCGGAACTTATACTTTTGAATGGTTGGTAGAGGCTGGAGATTGTGGTTCAAACTCCGATACTGTAGTAATTGAAGTAAATTTGCCAGTTTCTAATGCATCAATAACGCCATTAGCAAGTCCAATTTGTGATAATAATATTACATTAACAGGTAGTGGTTTTGATCCTTTTACTGAAAAAGTTTCATGGACATTATTATCAGGCGCACCTAATACTCCAAATATAATATCACCAGATAGTCAATCAACATCAATAAATCAACTTGTAACAGGAACTTATGTGTTTAATTATCAAATAAAAAAATTAGATCACTTAAATGATAGCTGTTCAGTTTCAGAAAGTCAAATAACTATAGAGGTTCAAGCTCCAGCTAATGCAGGTCCTAATAGCATGGTTTTTTGTGATGTTAAAAATGTCTTATTAGAGGGTACAGAAAATACAATAGGTACTTGGTCTTATGCACCAGGTTCACCTACATCAGGAGCAATTACTCCAATAAGTGATTACGCAGCTAATGTACAATTAACACCCAATGTAATACCTTATATACTTCGTTATACTGTTGCTGGTGTTGCTGGTTGTTCGACAACAAGTGATGATATAGAAATAACTATAGATGAAGTTCCTGGTCCAGCACCTGATGCAGGTGCGCCTCAGCATTTATGTTTAAGTGAATTAGCAGTTGCTAATCAAATAACTTTATCAGCATTAAATACGCCTAATTCAGGAACAGGAACTTGGATAAATACCTTTAAGCCAGAAACAGCACCTGAACCAGTTATTATAAGCCCAAATTCACAAATAACAAATGTTGATAATGTAAATACACCAGGTTTATATGTTTTTGAGTGGGTTTTTGAGAATGGAGTATGTGAAAAATTAGCAGATCCAGTACGTATAATAATGTATGAATCACCTAGTGTTGCAAATGCAGGTTCTGATGATTTAGCGGCTTGTGCATTAACTTATACAACGGCAGCAGTTTTTGATATTAATTCAGTGCCTTCACCAGTAGGAATCGGAACATGGTCAATTGTGTCTTTTACACCTAAAGGAAGCGCTACACCTGCTGCTATAGTGCCTGTAACAAGTATTGATAGCCCTAATAATCCAATTACTAGTTTAATTGATATAGAATTAGGAACTTATGTTTTAGAATGGATGGTTAGTAATGGGCCATGTACCTCTAATTCAGATACAATTTCGGTAACATTTAATAATGAAGTACCAACTTTGGCTAATGCAGGTCCTGATCAAGAATTATGTGGAGTTGATCAAATAAATTTTCAAGCTACTCCATTAACAAGTGGAATAGGTACGTGGACACAAGCGGCAACAAACCCTACAGGAGCAAATATTACATCGCCTAATAATCCAGCATCATTAGTTTTAGGATTATCAACTGGGTCTTATGAATTTATTTGGACTACTACAACATCAGGAAATGATGGATGTGAATTTACAGATTCTGTTATAATAGATATTTTAGGAGAAACAATTACAGCTAATGCTGGTTTAGATCAATGTTTAGCAGAATTTAGTAATGTAGTTTTAGATGCTAATACACCAACGGCACCAGAAGTTGGTGTATGGAATCAAATTTCAGGTCCTTCTTCTGCAAATTTTATAGATGTTAATGATCCAAGTACTGCTGTTGGAGGACTTGTTGTTGGTACCTATGAATTTCAATGGACAGTAATAAACGGTGTGTGTACATCTGTTTCAGATACTGTGTCGGTTGAAATAAAAGGTAATGCTGATCTAGAATTAACAAAATCAGTAACGCCATTATCGGCTAATGTTGGTGATACAGTAACTTTTCAAATAAATATTTTTAATAATAATGCTTTAGTTACAAATGGCGATGCTACAGGTGTATCTGTTGAAGACATCTTACCTGTTGGTTTTGATTTAGTTCCAGGAAGTACAAATTTTGGAGGTTCTTATGATTTAGGAACAAAAAAAATAACATGGTCTAATTTAAGTATAAACAGTGGTGCTACAGTTTCTTTAATATATAAAGCAGTAGTTGCTTTAACAGGACCATATGTTAATAAAGCACAAATTACAGCATCAGATCAATTTGATATCGATAGTAGTCCTTTGGAAGATAATAATGTTGATGATTTATTAGATGGTGTTTTAGATGATGATGAAGCAACAGCTACAGTAACAATTCAATCGGTTGATTTAGCTTTAAATAAATCAGTATTTCCAACATCAGCAAATGTTGGAGATATAGTTGATTTTACAATTAACGTAATAAATCAAGATTTAGAAACAGCAACAAATGTTCTTGTTACTGATAAATTACCCTCAGGATACACATATTTAAGTGATAATAGCGGAGGTAATTATAATTATATAACAGGTGTTTGGAATGTTGGTAATGTTACAAACTCTGGAGCATCTATTGTAATAAAGGCAAGTGTAAATATACCTTCTGGTGCTGTAAATGAATATAAGAACATTGCTGAGATTATAGGCAGTGATCAGTTTGATCCAGATAGTATTGTTAATAATGATGATGGCGATCAGAGTGAAGATGATGAAAGTAATGTAAGTACTCCTACGCCACAAATAGCAGATTTAAGTTTAGCAAAGAGTGTAAGTACTGTAGCACCAAATGTAGGTGATACCGTAACCTTTACTTTAACGATACGTAATGATGGCCCTAGTGCAGCTACTGGCGTAAGTATTTCAGATGTTGTACCAGTAGGTTATAGCGGGCTATCGAACCCTAATACAGTTGGAGGCGTAACAGGAGTTATCGCAACCAATACAGTAAGTTGGACAGGTTTAAGTGTTCCAAGTTTAGGATTTATAACGTTAACTTTTGACGCCGTTGTAGCTGCTCCAACAGGAGTTGCCAATGAATATTTAAATGAGGCACAAATCACGGGCAGTGATCAGTTTGATCCAGATAGTGATCCAACAACAGGCTTAGGTGTTGATGATAATGGTGATGGTATAGCAGATGATGATGAAGATAGTATTGCAGTAATTCCACAGCGTTCAGATTTAAGTATTTTAAAGACTATAAGTGATTCAAGTCCAAACGTAGGCGATACGGTAACCTTTACCTTAACGGTTACCAATGCTGGACCCGATGTTGCAACAGGCGTTGTTATCTCGGATTTAGTACCAAATGGTTATACTTTAGGAACTATAAATAATGGAGGTATTACTACATTAAACAGTATTTCATGGACAGGTTTAACCGTTCCAAGTACCAATGGAAGTATTAGTTTAAGCTATCAAGCTACGGTAAATGCACCAGGCGTTGGTATCAGTTATACGAATTCAGCACAGATTACAGGCAGTGATCAGTTTGATCCAGATAGTGATCCAAGTGCAGATGGAAGTGTAGATGATTTATCAGATGGTATTTCAGATGATGATGAGATTAGTGTAACGCCAGTAATAGCGCAAGCAGATTTAAGTATTAGTAAAGGATTATCAAGTGGAAGCGCTACTCCAAATGTAGGCGATGTTTTAGTTTTCGAATTAACGATAAACAACGCAGGGCCAAGTGTTGCCACAGGCGTTGCAGTAACCGATGTATTACCAACAGCGGGTTATATTTTAGGAACGGTTAATAATGGCGGAACCAAAACAGTTAATACCGCAAGTTGGAGTAATTTAAGTATTCCAAGTGGCGGATTAATTACCTTAACATATGAGGCAACCGTTTTAGCGCCAACCGGAGCCACGGATCAATATAAGAATGTAGCTCAAATTACGGCAAGTGATCAGTTTGATCCTGATAGTGATCCAACGGTTGCTCAAAGTACTACCGATGAAGATGATGATACCGACTTTAGTGTATCTCCTCAAACATCAGATTTAAGTTTATTAAAAAGTGTTGTTGATGTTAACGCCAATAATATAGAGGTAGGCGATGTCTTAACCTTTACGGTTGCTTTAAGTAATGGAGGTGTAAATGCTGCGACAGGAGTAAGTGTATCGGATGTTTTACCAGTTGGTTATAGTTTGGTACCAGGAAGTATCGCAAATGGAGGTGTTTATAATACCGGAGCTACTACGATAAATTGGGATAATTTAACAGTAGCTTTAACAGGTTTAAATTTAACCTATCAAGTAACCGTAAACCCTCCAACAGGAACGGCAAATGAATATCTAAACCAAGCACAGGTTACAGGCAGTGATCAGTTTGATCCAGACAGTACCCCAGGAAATGATGATGGCGATCAGAGTGAGGATGATGAAGATTCTGAAACAGTTGTTCCCGCTCAGGCAGATTTATCTTTAAGCAAAGTACCAAGTAATCTTACCCCAAATATAGGCGATGTAGTTACCTATATGGTAACCATTACTAATGATGGAACAAGTGATGCTACGGGAGTTTCAGTATCAGATACAGTTCCAAACGGCTTACAAATTGTTACTGTAAATAATGGCGGACTTCAGACAAGTAATGTCATAAATTGGTCAGGCTTAAATGTATCGTCTACTATAGGAAGTAATACATTAGAAGTAACTTATACCGCATTAGTATTATCACCAGGAGTTGGCGTAAGTTATAATAATATAGCAGAGATCACAGGAAGTGATCAATTTGATTCAGATAGTACACCAGGAAATGATGATGGTGATCAGAGTGAAGATGATGAAGTAGCTTCATTAATCACGCCACAAATAGCAGATTTAAGTTTAGAGAAGAGTGTAAGTACTGTAGCACCAAATGTAGGTGATACCGTAACCTTTACTTTAACGATACGTAATGATGGTCCTAGTGCAGCTACAGGCGTAAGTGTATCAGATGTTGTACCAGTAGGTTATAGCGGGCTATCTAACACAAATATAGTTGGAGGCGTACCAGGAGTTATCGCAAGCAATACGGTAAGTTGGACAGGATTGAATGTTCCAAGTTCAGGATTTATAACATTAAGTTTTGAAGCCGTTGTAGACGCACCAACGGGAGTTGTTAACGAATATTTAAATGAGGCAGAAATCACAGGAAGTGATCAGTTTGATCCAGATAGTGATCCAACAACAGGCTTAGGTGTTGATGATAATGGCGATGGAATTAGTGATGATGATGAGGATAGTATATCAGTATTACCACAAACGTCTGATTTAAGTATTTTAAAGACGATAAGTGATTCGAGTCCAAATGTAGGCGATACGGTAACCTTTACCTTAACGGTTACCAATACTGGACCTGATGTTGCTACAGGCGTTATGATTTCAGATTTACTGCCTAATGGATACAGTTTAGGTACTATAAATAATGGCGGTATTGCTACGTTAAACAGTATTTTATGGACAGGTTTAACTGTTCCAAGTACCACTGGAAGCATTAGTGTAAGCTATCAGGCTACGGTAAATGCACCAGGGGTTGGTATCAGTTATACGAATTCAGCACAGATTACAGGCAGTGATCAGTTTGATCCTGATAGTGATCCAAGTGAAGATTCAAGTGTTGATGATAATGGAGATGGTATTTCAGATGATGATGAGATTAGTGTAACGCCAGTAATAGCGCAAGCAGATTTAAGTTTAGAAAAATCTGTTATTGATGGAGATACCACACCATTAATAGGAACAGAAATTACTTTTGAAATAAAAGTAACTAATGATGGACCGCAAGATGCCACAGGAGTTCAGGTTAGAGATTTATTACCGTCTGGTTATGACTTTGTATTATTTAGCTCAACAGAAGGTTCTTATAATCAATCAACAGGACTTTGGACTGTAGGTAATATTGCTAGCGGAACAACAGAAACATTATTAATAGATGTTTTAGTAAATCCATCAGGCGATTATTTAAATATTGCCGAAGTAATAGCATCTGATGTTTTTGATATGGACTCTACGCCAAATAATGATGATGGAGATCAGAGTGAAGATGACGAAGCAAATGCAATTGTTACTCCAGTAATATCAGTATCAGATTTAAGTTTAGAAAAATCTGTTATTGATGGAGATACCACACCATTAATAGGAACAGAAATTACTTTTGAAATAAAAGTAACTAATGATGGACCGCAAGATGCCACAGGAGTTCAGGTTAGAGATTTATTACCGTCTGGTTATGACTTTGTATTATTTAGCTCAACAGAAGGTTCTTATAATCAATCAACAGGACTTTGGACTGTAGGAAATATTGCAAGTGGAACAACAGAAACATTATTAATAGATGTTTTAGTAAATGCATCAGGAGATTATTTAAATGTTGCCGAAGTAATAGCATCTGATGTTTTTGATATGGACTCTACGCCAAATAATGATGATGGAGACCAGAGTGAAGACGATGAAGCAAATGCAATCGTAACTCCAGTAATATCAGTAGCAGATATATCATTAACAAAAGAAGTTGTAGATGGTGATGTAACACCTTTAGTTGGCGAAGAAATTACTTTTAAGTTGACAGTTACTAATGATGGACCAGAAACTGCAACAGGTATTCAAGTAACAGACCTTCTTCCTTCAGGATATGACTTTTTAACTTTTAGTTCATCTGCAGGAACTTATAATGAAGTTACAGGAGTTTGGATGGTTGGTAGTTTAATAAATGGCGCATCAGAAACATTATTGATAGATGTTGAAGTTAATCCGACAGGAGTTTATTTAAATACCGCAGAAGTAACAGGGGCTAATGTTGTTGATAATGACTCAACACCAAATAATGGAATTATTAAAGAAGATGATTATGCTGAAGCTTTTACAACACCAATACAAAAGGTAGCAGATTTATCAATATCTAAAACAACAGTAGGAGGCATCACAAATGCTCAACCTGGAGATGAATTACGTTTCCAAATAACGGTAAGTAATGCAGGGCCAGATAATGCTACAAATGTAGAAGTTATGGATTTATTACCAGTAGGTTTTATGTATGAACAATTTAGTGCAACTTCGGGTAGTTATAATAAAAATACTGGAATTTGGACAGTTGATGATATACCTGCAACAGGTTCTCAAACATTATTTATAGATGTAACTGTTAATTCGCCTGCTAATGTTGTAAATGAATTTGTAAATGCAGCAGAAATTATAAGTACAGATCAAATAGACCCTGATAGTAATGTTACTGAAGGAAGTATTATTGATGATTTAAATGATGGAATATTAGATGATGATGAAACTAGTTTTACTGTTTTAGTAGGAATAGCTGATTTAAGTTTAATAAAATCTGTAAGTAATACGAATGCTAATGTAGGTGAAGTTGTAACATTTACACTTCAAGTAAATAATAACGGGCCTAATGTTGCCACAGGAGTAGCTATAATTGATGTTATACCAGAAGGGTATAGTAATGTAACAGCTATAAGTAATAGTGGTACGTTAAACAATAATAATATATTATGGTCTAACTTAAATATTCCTTTAACAGGAACAACAATTACATATCAAGCCACAGTTAATATACCTACTGAGCAAATTGGAGAGTATTTAAATATAGCTCAAATAGTAGCATCAAATCAATTTGATCCGAATAGTACTCCTGATAATGATGATGGAGATCAAAGTGAAAACGACGAAACAAGTATCGTTATAAATACGCCAACTACTGATATTGCTATAGAAAAAACAGTAGATATAGTAAGTCCAGCAATAGGAGATGTTATTAACTTTACAATTACTGCAGTTAATAATGGAAACTTAAGTGCAACAACAATAGAGGTATTAGAAGTTTTACCAGCTGGTTATGAGTTTATATCATCAGTGGCTACAGCGGGTAGTTATAATCATGAAACTCATATATGGAGTATTCCAGAAGTAGTTGCTAACTCTTTAGAAATGTTAGAAATAAAAGTAAAAGTACTTGATGTTGATGATTATGTAAATACCGCATTATTACAATCATTAGATCAAATTGATACAGATGTAACAAACGATTCTGGTAATGTAACAATAGCACCTAAGTGTTTAAAAATACATGAGAAATTTTCTCCGAATGGAAATGATAAAAACAATGTGTTTTATATTGATTGTATAAACAATTATCCAAATAACAAATTAAAAATTTATAACAGATGGGGTAATATAGTTTATTCAAAAAATGGTTATGATAATACGTTTAAAGGAATATCAAACGGAAGAGCAGTATTAAGTAAAGATAAAAAATTACCAGTAGGTACTTATTATTATGTATTAGACTTAGGTGATGGATCTGCTCCAAAATCTGGATGGGTATATTTAGCAAGATAAAAATTGGACTATGAAAAAATCAATTAAAAAAATAAAAATGTTTGTAAAGCTTAAAATATTATTTATAGTTACTTTAACTTTGGTTACTATAAATTGTAATGCTCAGCAAGACCCTCAGTATACAAATTATATGTATAATACATTATCTGTAAACTCAGCATATGCAGGTTCAAGAGGTCATTTATCAGTTATGGCTTTACATAGAACTCAATGGGTTGGGTTAGATGGAGCTCCACAAACACAATCATTAAGTATAGAATCTCAAATAGGTAGCAATTTAGGTTTAGGAGTTTCATTTGTAAATGATCGTTTAGGACCTTCAAAAGAGTATTATTTAGATGCAAATTTATCTTATACGATAAAGCTAAATAATAAAAATAAACTTTCCTTTGGAATGAAGTTAGGAGGAAGACTTTTAAATGTTGATTTGTTTGATGGTTTTCAAGAAGATTCTGATGTTGCGTCAATAAATAATAAATTTTTACCTACAATTGGAGCTGGTATATACTGGCGTAATGATAAAAGTTATATAGGATTGTCGGTGCCTAATTTTTTAAGAGAAAATACTTTTGATAGAAATAATTTTAGCACTAATAATTATGATGTTACAACAGAACGATTACATTACTTTTTAATAGGAGGTAAGGTATTTGATTTAACATCAAACATAAAATTCAAGCCAGCTTTTTTAGGAAAGTTTGTAACAGGAGCACCTGTTATTGTAGATTTATCAGCAAATTTTATGTTTTATGAATCTTTACGATTAGGAGTAGCTTACCGTTGGGATGATTCTTTTAGTGGTTTATTAGGACTTCAACTAAGTCCAAAACTTTTATTAGGATATTCTTATGATTTAACAACAACACGTTTAGGTGATTTTAATTCTGGAACACATGAAATAATGTTACGTTTTGAATTAATAACTAAAGAACAACAATTAAAATCGCCACGTTTCTTTTAAAAAACTAAAGTATGAAAAAAATAATTACAGCAATCATAATTATATGTGCCATTAGTTTTTCTTACGCACAAAATATAAAGATAGATTCAATACAGGCTAACGATAGCATATTTAAAAAACAAGTATCTGTTAAAAGTTCAACAACTAAAGCAGATAAGTTGTTTAAGCAAATGTGGTATAAAGAATCAGCAAGTTTGTACGAGGCAAAGCTTCATCAATTAGAAAAAAATAAAAAATCTTTTAGCCAAGAAAGAAATAAAGATTATTTAAGAATATTAAAAAAAGCAGGAGATTCTTATTTTTTTAATACCGATATGAAAAATGCCGCCATATGGTATGAAAAACTAGTTTCTAATTTTTATTCAACCGTAAATTCTGAATATCTATTTAGATATGCGCATAGTTTACAAGGAATAGGTAAATATAGAGAAGCCAAGAGGTGGATGAAAGAATTTTCTAAAAAAGTAAAAAAAGAAGATGATAGAAGCCTAAATTTTAATCAGCAAGAAATTACTGTAGAAGATATTTTAAATATAGAGCCTAAATTTATGTTGAAAAATTTATCAATAAATACTGAAAACTCTGATTTTGGAGCTATGTATTATAAAGATAAATTAATTTACTCATCAGCTATTGATACATCAAATTATCATACAAGAGTTTATCATTGGAATGAACAACCATTTTTAAATATGTTTATTAGTACACCAAATGAAATAGAATCTGACGTATACAAAAATGGAGAGTTTTCAGAAAATTTAAATACAAGATATCATGAAGCTACACTAGCTTTTACACCTAATCATAAAAAGGTATATTTTACAAGAAATAATTATGATGGAAAATTAGGAAGAGACGATAACGGAACAAATCATTTAAAATTATATACTGCCGATTTAATTACATCAGAAAAAGATAGTACTCAAAATTGGAAAAATGTAAAAGAGCTGCCTTTTAATAGCGAAAATTATTCTGTAGGTCATCCAACAATAAGTACTGATGGAAAATTATTGTATTTTGTTTCTGATATGCCTGGATCAATAGGTAGCACAGATATTTTTGTTGTTGATATTATTGAAGGTTATGAAGAAGAAAAAGATAGTAGTTATGTTAAATATTCAAAACCTAGAAATTTAGGAGAAAAAATTAACACAGCTGGTAGAGAAATGTTTCCTTATATAACAGATAATAATCTTTATTTTGCTTCTGATGGTTTATTGGGGCTTGGTGGATTAGATGTTTTTCAGAGTGAAATAACCGAAAATATTTTTCAAAATCCAATAAACTTAGGAGCTCCTTTAAATAGTAAAATGGATGATTTTTCATTTATTATTAAAGAAGCTAAAAATACAGGGTATGTATCATCAAACAGGCTTTCAGGTAAAGGAGATGATGATATTTACTCATTTGTAAGAACACCACCTATTGAAAAACTAATACCTTTGCCAATTATAAAAGAAGAATTACCCTTGTGTGAGCAATCAATAAATGGTCATGTATCTAATACTATTACAGGTGAAAGAATTTCAAATGTAAAGATGGTTTTATTTGATGAAAAAGGTAACCAGTTAGAAAAAACAATAACAAATATTGGTGGAGCTTATAGGTTCAATACGACGTTAAATTGTGATACAAAATATAGAGTAGAAGCTTCAAAAACAGGTTACGGATTAAAAGTAAAACCTGTTATTACAGAGAAAGAAAATGGAGAAACCATAGTTGAATTAGGTTTAAAAACATTAAATAGACTTATAGTAGAAGAAGGAGGTGTTTTAAAAATTAAAATAGATATTATTTATTTTGATTTAAATAAATCATTTATTAGAAATGATGCTGGAATTGAATTAAATAAAATACTTGTTTTAATGCTAGAATATCCAGAAATGGTTATAAAAATTGAATCTCATACTGACGCTAGAGGTTCTGATAGAAGTAATTTTAGTTTATCAGACAGAAGAGCCAAATCAACTAGAGATTATTTAATAAGTAAAGGTATTGGTGCTAACAGAATTGAGAGTGCAAATGGTTATGGAGAAACTCGTTTAATTAATCATTGTTCAAATGGAGTTCGTTGTTCTGAAACAGAACACCAATTTAATAGAAGATCTGAATTTATTATTGTAAAAATGTAATTAAAATAAATAAAAGTTAATAAAAAAGAGTTCTGAATTTTTAAATTCAGAACTCTTTTTTATTAAAATAAAAGCTATTATTTAATAGCAATCATGCTAATTTCTACATTTACAAATTTTGGTAAATTAGCAACTTCTACAGTTTCTCTTGCAGGAGCAGTTGCTTCATCAAAATATTTAGCATAAACACTATTTATTTTACTAAAATTATTCATGTCAGAAATAAAAATAGAAGTTTTTACCACATTTTCAAAAGTCATATCAGCAGCAGCTAAAACTTCTTTCATGTTTTCCATTACCTGTTTTGTTTCTATTTCAATAGTATCTAATACTAATTCTCCATTTTCAGGGTTAAAAGCAATTTGACCAGAAGTATATAAGGTGTTTCCACTTAAAACAGCTTGATTATATGGGCCAATAGGAGCTGGAGCTTTATCTGTAGTAATAATTTTTTTCATTTTTTATAGTTTTAAAATTGTGTTTTAATAATTAAAATAATACTTTATCTGGTGGTTTGTTTTTATCCCATTTTAAATCACTTAATACAGATGATTTTACTCCAATAAAAAAGTTATAGGAAGTTCTTGGTCCAAAAGGTGTCCATCCAAAGTTTAAACGCCAACTATCTAAATCTCTAGAAAAGTTTAAACGAGTATGTGTAAAACCATTATCTTTAATATCATATCCTGAATTAAAACCAACACCCCATTTAGGTGATAATTCTACATTACCACTAAACATTAAAGAGTTTCCTCCAATACCACTTTTTAAACCTGTATTGAAGTAACTCATGGTGTAAGTTAGGTTTAGTGTCCAAGGAATTTTAGTTTTATATAATTCGGTTTCTTTTGTTTGGTTTTCTTCGTTGTTTTGTTTGTTTTTTATGTTACTAGAAAAATCATTAGATAATGAGGTGTTTTGACCAAATAAATCAGGAGTGTTTTGAGCTCCATTACCGCTATTATTATCTTCTTCTTTTTCCTTTTGAAAGTCTTTACTAGATAATGAGTAGTTTGCTGAAACACCTACTGTTTCTACTCTAAATAAATTAGTGTTAAATTTATTTATTTGAGCTCCTTTTTTATCAATTTGATAAGGGTCTAAAGACATATTAGCATTTAAAGCTAATTTGTCTTTAAATAACCGTGTTCCGGCACTAACAGAAACATTACTCCAACGAATACTATCTTTAGTAATGTCGTACCTAGTACTAAAGTTTAGGTTATTAAGTAATGTTATTTTTTTATCATCTTCATCACTATTAGGATCTTTTGGAGCCATTTTAGCTTCCAAAACATTATTTACAGAAATACCAATTGAATTAGAGATTCCACTACCAGGTGTGCCATAAATACCTCCTGTAAATGGTGAGTAGGTAAGTAAATCAGTAGGATCTAAATTTTGTTGTACCTGTAGGTCGTAATTTTCAGCAAAATTAGGCCTGTACGCATAAGAAATAGAAGGTCTAATAGTGTGTCTAATTGCTTTTAATCGACCTTTCTTAAAGTTAAACGTTCCGTATATGTTTGTAGATAATGAAGCTGAAAAACTATAGTCATGAAAACGATTAAAACCACTTATTGTATCGTTTACTGCAGCACCTAAATTATTATTAGTGTTTAGAGCATTAGGGTCGTATCTTTTATTAATTTTATCAAAGTACCAAACATCTTTGTAGTTAGCACTTGGTGATATGGTAAAATATTTGAAAGCTTTTATGTTTGTATTTGCGCTTAAGTTATGTTGAATTCCTTTTTTAGCAGTTTGAAACATTTTATCAGTTAAAAACTCATTATCCGTAGTGTTTATTTCATATTTACCTTGCATGCTGTAATTTAACCCTATTTTTTGTATAGGATTATTTTTAACACCACCTTTACCTGTAAACGGATAAATACGATCCATATTTAATTGTAAAGAAGGAAGGGTCATGGTTATTTGTTCAGTATTTGTGTTTTGAGAATGTCCTAATGTTACATTTACATTAAATGGTGTGCCAACAAATTTTTTGTAATATGAAACAGATGAGTTTAAGGTGTTGGTTAAAAACTGAGAATTATTTAATTCATTTAATGATTGTCTATAGTATGTGCTACTACCTAAATTAACAGAAGCAGAAAAACGAGAGTTAGGGCTCGATTTAGTATCTTGACTATGGCTCCAACGTATATTAAAATTTGATGATTTACTATAGGTACTTAAGCCTTTAATTCCTTGTATTAGGTTTTCAAAACGCGCATTAAAATTACCACTAAATTTATAACGAACATAATAGTTAGATTCGGCTCCTAGTCCCCAGCTACCATTAGTATACAAATCTGCTAAAACACTTAAATCAAAATAATCACTTAAAGCAAAGTAGTACCCACCATTTTGTAAAAAGAAACCTTGATTGTTACTATCTCCCCATGATGGAATTATAAAACCAGAAGTTTGTTTATCAGTTAAAGGAAAATAAGCAAAAGGTAAATATATAGGGGTAGGTACATCAGCTAAAACAAGATTACTACCACCTACTATTATTTTTTTACCAGGTACTAATTTTGCTTTACTTGTTTGTATATAATAATCAGGTATTTTCTTTTTAGAGGTTGTAAAACGTAATTTACGCATGTAAATAGTAGAATCGTTTACTCGTTTAGTTTTTTCGGCATAAGTTATAATACCTCCTTGAACAGTTTTTACACCATATACAAGTGCTTTTTTTGTTTTGAAATTAAAAAGAATTGAATCTTGTTCAGATTCTTGTGTTCCTTGTTTAAAAATGGGTCTTTGATGGTACCCTAAACTATCTTTTATACCTTTAGCATAAACGGTATTATTTTTATAATCAAGTATAATAATTCCAGCTTTTAAATCAATATCGGTATAAATTACTTGTGCATTATTATATAAGGTTATCGTTTTATTTTTTGCATTCTGAATAGTATAATCTTCAGCATTATGCGTAATAATGCCTTCAATCACCTCCTTAGGTTTTATTGAATCGGTTACAGTACTTTTTTGTTTTATATTAAGTAATGATTCTTTTTTTAAATCAATTAAAGTATCTTTTGAAGTAGTTGAAAATTCTTTTTTTTGTGCTTTTTTAGTATTGATAATTGGCTTATCAATATATTGAGCTATACTAATTTGATAACAAAAAAGATAGAAAACTAAAAGTATGTGAGTTAGATTTGTTCGCAATGTGTTATAAATACTATTTTTGTGTTATATTTAAAAACTTTGGCGTACTATTTGAATGCCTAATTAAAAAATCAAAAATAGTTAAATTTTATTGATGCAATTCCTAAAATTACGTAAATATAATCACCTGAAAATTTATTTTTTATTTATAGCCACAGTATTTTTATTATTGGGGTTTTCAACAAGCTCACTTGCTCAAAAAAAATATAATATTGTACTTGATGCTGGGCATGGAGGAAAAGATCATGGAGCTTCTAGGGGTTCCTATATAGAAAAAAAAATAGCTCTTAAATTAGCGCTAAAGGTAGGTGAAATTTTAAAAAATGATAAAACAATTAATGTAAGTTATACACGTACTAAGGATGTTTTCGTAGAGCTTCATAAACGAGCAAGTATAGCAAACAAAAAGGACGCTGACCTATTTGTATCTATACATTGTAATGCTAATAATTCAACCAAACCTCATGGTTCAGAAACTTATGTGTTAGGACTTAATGGTAATCAAGCAAATTTAGAAATTGTAAAAAAAGAAAACTCCGTAATTTTATTAGAAGATAATTATCAACAGAATTATGATTACGATCCGAACTCGCCCCAATCATTAATAGGCTTATCTGTTTTACAAGAAGAAAACTTAGACGCAAGTTTGTCGTTAGCTAGTTTTGTGCAGAATAATTTTAAAGACATTAAAAGATATGACAGAAAAGTGAAACAGGCTAACTTTTTGGTGTTAAGAGAAACTGTAATGCCAAGTGTTTTAATAGAATTAGGTTTTTTGTCTAATAAAACAGAGGGAAGTTTTTTAAATTCAAGAACAGGTCAATTAAAAATGGCAAAAGCAATAGCAACAGCTATAAAAAAGTATGTTAATAGATTAAAGTTAAATACGGTTAAGCAAGAGGTTGTTGTTCGTGAAAACTCAGTGAGTACAAATAATTCAGTAGCATTTAAAGTACAAATAGCAGCATCTAAAAAATATTTAGATAAAAATAAATTTAAGGGGTTAAAAAACGTAGAATCTTTATTTATAGATAATTTTTATAAATATTATTATGGAAGTACTTCAAGTTTTTCAGAAATTAAAAAAACGTTAACAAAAGTTAAAAAAATAGGGTATAAAGACGCTTGGGTGGTAGCTTTTAAAGACGGACAAAAAATATCTATTAAGCAAGCCTTGAGAAACCGTTAATTTAAAGGAAATCTATATATACTCTCGAAATTATTAGTATTTTCGTGCTATAATTTTTATATATGTCAAAAGAACTTAAAACAGGTATTGTTGCTATTATTATTATAGCTTTATTTATTTGGGGATATAATTTTTTAAAAGGTGAAAACTTATTTAGTGGGAGTAATAGATATTTTTATATTGAATATGAAAATATTAACGGACTTAATGAAGCTAGTCAAGTAACCATTAATGGATTAAAAGTTGGTAGAATAGAAAATATTTCATTTAAATCAACCTCTGGTAAAAAAGGAATTTTACTAGTAAAAGTGTCTTTAGATAATGACTTTAATTTTTCTAAAAATAGTATTGCTAAAATTTATTCGGCTAGTTTAATGGGTGGGCAAAATTTAGCAATTGTTCCAAAATATGATGGTGAGTTGGCTGTTTCAGGCGATTACTTGAAAGGTATTGTAGAGTCTGATCTTTTTTCATCAGTAGGAGAAAAATTGAATCCTATTCAGTCAAAACTACAAAATGTACTGGTAGGTGCAGATTCTTTATTAATAAGTGTAAACCAAGTATTAGACGAAAAATCAAGGGTAAGCTTAAATAGAAGTATTATTGGTTTAGAAGGCACTATTACCGATGTTCGTAAAACGCTAACATCTGTAAATAAGTTACTTGTTGATAATAAAGAAAATTTAGACGCTACATTTAAAAATACTAAAAAAATTACTGATAATTTCTCTAAAATATCAGCTGATTTAACAAAAACTAATTTAGGTGAAACAGTTAAAAAGTTAGAAGGAACATTAGCTAACGTAAATAGTTTGTTGGCTAATATGAAAGCTGGTAAAGGAACATTAGGTAAGTTAATGACAGATGATAAAATGTACACCAATTTGGCCAATGCTTCTAAAGAAATGGAAGAGCTTTTAAGAGATATGAAGCTTAATCCAAAACGATTTGTTCATTTTTCGTTATTTGGTAAAAAAGCAAAACCCTATAATGAAAAAAGCAATAATGAAAACATAAGTACTAAATAAGCTTATATATAAAGTTTAACAAAATTTAATACATAAAAGCATAATGGAAAAATACTTATCAAATATAATTTTTGCAGCCATTTTAATTACAGGTATTGGGTACTTTGTAATGAATGTTCGAAAATTAGTTAGAAACATTAAGTTAGGAAAAGATGTTGATAGAACAGATAATAAACCTGCACGTTGGAAAAACATGGCTAAAATAGCCTTAGGACAATATAAAATGGTGCGTCGTCCAGTTTCAGGAATCTTACACGTTGTTGTATATATAGGTTTTATTTTGATTAATATCGAAATGTTAGAAATTGTAATTGATGGTTTATTAGGTACACATCGTGTTTTTCAACCAATTTTAGGAAATACAATTTATGGTTTTTTAATTGGTAATTTTGAAGTCTTAGCAGTATTAGTTTTTATAGCTGTTGTTATTTTTTGGTTTCGTAGAAATATTGAAAAAGTAAAACGTTTTTGGAATAAAGAAATGACAGGTTGGCCCAAAAATGATGGTAATATTATTTTATATTTTGAAATGGTATTAATGTCGTTATTTTTAATAATGAATGCAACTGATGTGCCTTTTCAACAAGCAGGAGCAGGTAATATTGTTTCTCAATTTATAGCACCTTTATTTGATGGATTTTCATCAGAAGAATTACATACTATTGAAAAATCAGCTTGGTGGATTCATATTATAGGTATTTTAATATTTTTAAATTACTTATATTATTCAAAACATTTACACATATTATTAGCATTTCCAAATACATTTTTTGCAAACTTAAAACCTAAAGGACAATTTACAAATGTTACTTCGGTTACTAAAGAGGTAAAAATGATGATGGACCCAGATGCTGATCCGTATGCAATGCCTGAAGCAGGAATAGAAGAAGAAGTTCCAGAAAAATTTGGAGCTTCAGATGTTACCGATTTAAACTGGGTACAATTAATGAATGCTTATACGTGCACCGAATGTGGGCGTTGTACATCATCATGCCCTGCAAGTTTAACAGGTAAAGAATTATCTCCTCGAAAAATTATGATGGATACTCGTGATCGTTTAGAAGAAGTAGGTAAAAACATTGACACTAATAATGGTGTTTTTAAAGATGATGGTAAACAGCTTTTAAACGATTATATTTCACCTGAAGAATTATGGGCGTGTACAAGTTGTAATGCTTGTGTGCAAGAATGTCCAATTGGTATAGATCCATTATCTATTATTTTAGAAATGCGTCGTTATTTAGTAATGGAAGAATCAGCAGCTCCGCAAGAGTTAAATATGATGATGAGTAATATTGAAAATAACGGAGCACCTTGGCAATATAGTCAGCAAGACAGGTTAAATTGGAAAGACGAAGAGTAGGATTAAATAATTAAAATCAAGCTTAAATTTTAAAAATAAACGCTTAAAAACATACAACTATGAACGTACCAACAATGGCAGAAATGATGGCTCAGGGCAAACAACCAGAAGTGTTGTTTTGGGTAGGAGCAGCAGGAAGTTATGATGATAGAGCTAAAAAAATAACCAAAGCGTTTGTAAAAATATTACACCTAGCAAAGGTGAATTTTGCAGTGTTAGGTACTGAAGAAAGTTCAACAGGTGATGCAGCAAAACGAGCAGGAAACGAATTTTTGTTTCAAATGCAAGCAATGATGAACATTGAAGTTTTAAACGGGTATGAAATAAAAAAAATAGTAACCTGTGATCCACATTCATTTAATACTTTAAAAAATGAATATCCTGAGTTAGGCGGGAAATATGAAGTATATCATCACACGCAATTTATCAGTAAACTGATTAGTGATGGGCGTTTATCAATAGATGACACAAATTTAAAAGGTAAAAGATTAACGTATCATGATCCTTGTTATTTAGGTAGAGCAAATGATGTTTATGAAACTCCAAGAGAATTAATTCGTAGTTTAGGGGTAAAAATGACTGAAATGAAACGTCATAAATCTACCGCTTTATGTTGTGGAGCAGGAGGGGCACAAATGTTTAAAGATGCTGAAAAAGGTGATAAAGAAATCAATATTTTACGTACCGAAGACGCATTAGAAACAAATCCACAAATTATTGCAACAGGCTGTCCGTATTGTAATACAATGATGACCGATGGTATAAAATTTAAACAGAAAGAAGATCAGGTTATAGTACAAGATATTGCTGAGTTAATAGCGGAAGCAAACAATTTGTAAAAACAATACTTTATATCATAATCCCGACTCCGCTCAATTAGACAAGTATTGTCAATTTGAGCGGAGTCGAGAATTTTTAAAAAAGAATACATGATTAAAAATTATATAAAAGCCGCACGTTTACGAACTTTACCATTATCTGTTTCTGGAATTATTGTTGGAAGTTCTTTAGCTAATTTTTCTAATTATATAAATATTGACGGATTATATACTTCTTTTCCAAATAACGAAAAGAATTATTTAATATTTATACTCGCAATATTAACAACCATCGGTTTTCAAGTGTTATCAAATTTTGCAAATGATTACGGTGATGGTGTTAAAGGTACAGACGATAATAGACAAGGAGAAGCACGTATGGTTTCATCAGGAGCAATTACGCCAAAACAGATGAAAACGGCAATGATTATTACAGGAGTTATCACTTTAATAATAGTATTATCGCTTATTTATGTATCCTTCGGAAAAGATAATTTTTTATATTCTGTCATTTTCTTTTTTTTAGGAGTTTCCTCAATTGTTGCCGCTATAAAATATACGGTTGGTAAATCGGCTTACGGTTACAGCGGTTTTGGAGATGTTTTTGTGTTTGTTTTCTTCGGATTATTAGCCGTTGTAGGAACTTATTTTTTATATACAAAACAGCTGAATTTTAGCATTTTTTTACCTGCAATTACAATCGGATTATTAAGTACGGCTGTTTTGAATTTAAATAATATGAGAGATAGAGTAAACGATGCAAAAGTTGGTAAAAATACATTAGTTGTTAAAATGGGAGCTAAACTAGCTAAATTATATCATTATAATTTGATTATTGCTTCATTTTTATTTGCTAACTTATATGTAGTAATTACCTATAAATCGCCTTTACAATTTTTATTTTTACTAGCTTATTTACCAATTATAAAACATTTATTTTTTGTTTATAAAAACAAAGAAGAACCTTTATTAGACGGTGAATTAAAAAAAGTAGCATTAAGTACTTTTTTATTTTCAATTTTATTTGGCTTAGGACCCCTTTTATAAACAAACAGAAACAAACAACATAGTAGCATGAACATTACATTTTACGGTCATTCTTGTTTCGGTATCGAAATTAACGGAACACATTTATTAGTAGACCCTTTTATTACAGGAAATCCGTTGGCATCAAATATCAAAATAACCGATATTAAAGCCGATTATATATTAGTAACACACGCACATCAAGACCATGTTTTAGATGTTGAACTTATAGCAACACAAACAGGTGCAACAATTATTTCTAATTTTGAAATAGCACAATATTATGATGCTAAAGGCTTTAAAACAGCGGCTGTAAATCATGGCGGAACTTTTAAAACTGATAATTTTTCAGCCAAATACGTAAACGCAATTCATACCTCTTCATTTGCTGATGGAACTTACGGAGGGCAACCTGGAGGATTTGTAATTTCATCCGAAGAAAAAACATTGTATGTTGCAGGAGATACTGCGGTAACTATGGATATGACATTAATTCCGATGATTACAAAATTAACAGCAGCTATTTTTCCAATAGGCGATACGTTTACAATGGGAATTAATGACGCAATTATTGCAAGTAATTTAGTTGAATGTAACAATATAATTGGTTGTCATTTTAACACATTTCCACCGATAGAAATTGATGTAAATGATGCTAAAAGCAAATTTACGAAAGCTAATAAAGAATTGACTATTTTAGAAATAGGACAAACTATAACATTATAAAAAAATGAAAGCTGTAAAAATAACTTTAGGAATTGTAACTGTCTTTGTACTTATTTTTTTATTAACAGGAATTATTGTAACAGAAGTAAAATATAGTACCGAAATAACAATAAATAAACCAGTAAATAAGGTTTTTGAAAACTTTACAAATCCTGAATTAATAAAACAATGGTTGCCAAACATTAAGTCAATCGAAGTAATAGAGCAAAAACCAGCCGTTGTAGGAAGCAGTTATAGAATGACTGTAATAAGCAATGGGCAAGAAGTTAAAATGATTCAAAAAATAACAGATTTTGTGCTTAATCAAAAAATAACATTTCAATTTACTTCAAGTGAAATGATTAAAACAGATGCCTATAATTTTACAACCAATAACACAAAAACTACCGTTACACAAAATAGCAGTGTAAACAGTAAATCGTACATAACAGCTTGTTTGTATCCTTATTTTAAAGGCACATTTAAAGCTGTAAATATGCATTGCTTAACGCAGTTAAAAGAATTATCAGAAAAATAATTTTTTGGGCGTTCGAGCGGGCTTTACATTACAATCTTTTGTTCGTGCCTCACAAAAGGATTTCCATTGCAATCCCTAACGCAAAACCAATAATCACTTAAAAATAGTGCATAATGATAAAAGCAACCTATCATAAACATTTGCTTAATTTTAAACAAGCAAGCGGAACATCTCGAGGTATTTTAAGAACCAAAGAAACTTGGTTTATCACCTTAAAACAAGAAGGTAAAATAGGAATAGGAGAGTGCGGTTTATTTAGAGGATTAAGTATTGATGATACGCCATATTATGAAGAAAAACTAAAATGGTTTTGCGAAAATATTAATTTAGGTTTAGAGGTTTTATTAGCTGAAGCGATTTGCTTCCCATCTATTCAATTTGGGTTAGAACAAGCTTTTTTATCATTAAAATCTGAAAATAAATTTGAATTATTTCCTTCTGATTTTACCACAGGAAAAGAAACCATTGCCATAAATGGATTAATTTGGATGGGTGATAAAGCTTTTATGCAACAACAAATAAAAGATAAGTTACAGCAAGGTTTTAATACCATCAAAATGAAAATTGGAGCTATCGATTTTGAAACAGAAATTGATTTGTTAAAATCTATCAGAAACGAATTTTCATCAAAAGAAATAACGCTACGAGTTGATGCAAATGGCGGATTTACTCCAAAAGATGCTTTACAAAAATTACAACGATTATCGGAATTAGATATTCATTCTATTGAACAGCCTATAAAACAAGGGCAGTGGCAAGAAATGGCTATTTTATGCGAAAAAACACCCTTGCCAATTGCTTTAGACGAAGAGTTAATAGGTGTTTTTACATCCGAAGAAAAAGAAAAATGTATCCAAACAATTAAACCGCAATATATTATTTTAAAACCAAGTTTAGTTGGTGGATTTAACGGAAGTAAAGAGTGGATTTCAATAGCTAAAAAACACAATGCCGATAATTGGATAACATCAGCATTAGAAAGTAATATTGGTTTAAATGCCATTGCACAATTTACACATACTTTAAAAAATCCGTTGCCTCAAGGCTTAGGAACAGGAAGTTTATTTACCAATAATTTTGAAAGTCCGTTAGAAGTAGCAAACGGAAGTTTACATTATAACAGTAAAAAAGCATGGAAATTTAATTTAGATTAACGTTATTTAGTTTTTTTATTATCAAAATAACATCAAATTTTTAAAAAAAATGAATTTTATACAACAAGCATATAAAGGAAAAAACGATTGGTTTTATTATTTAGGAGGTATTTTTTTAGTAATATTTGGATGGCAGATAATTGGTATTATGCCTCTAGCAATAACAGCTGTGTTGTATTCAGAAAACTTAGAAGAGTTTTCTAATGCCGCAAATAATACTTTTATGACCTTAGGAATAAATAAAAACTTGTTTTTATTTTTAATGATATTAATGTTTGCAATCGGACTTATTTTTTTGTTTTTAGCAGTAAAATTTATTCATAAACGAGCTGTAAAAACATTGGTTACAAGTAGAAAAAATATTGATTGGAGCCGATTTTGGTTTGGTTTTATAACTTGGGGTGTTGTTGCAGTAAGTGTAACTGTTTTAGGTATATTTTTAACGCCAGAAAGTTATACTTGGAATTTTGAGCCTATTCCTTTTTTTACCTTAGTAGCCGTTTCTTTTTTGTTTTTACCCTTACAAACTAGTTTTGAAGAGCTGTTGTTTAGAGGATATTTTATGCAAGGTTTAGGAGTTTGGTTTAAAAATAGGTGGTTACCTTTGCTAATAACCTCAGTAGCTTTTGGGTTATTACACGGAGCAAATCCTGAGGTTGAAAAGTTAGGGTATATTTCAATGGTTTTTTATATAGGAACAGGGCTTTTTTTTGGTATTACAACTTTGATGGATGAAGGTACTGAGTTAGCATTAGGTTTACATGCTGCAAATAATATTGTAGCTGCTTTTTTGGTAACTACAAATTGGACTGTTTTTCAAACAGATGCTTTATTTATTGATGTTTCTGAGCCTTCAGTGGGTATAGAAATGTTTTTGCCTGTTTTTATACTATATCCTTTAATGTTACTTTTATTTTCAAAAAAATATAATTGGAAAAACTGGCATGAAAAACTAGCAGGTAGTATTCAAAAACCACAAAATATTGAATAAAAAACGTTTTCATAAAAGTTTTAGATTAAATAATACTTCTTTTTTATCCGAAGAAGAATTACTTGTATATTCTAAAACTATTTCTAATTCTGTTACTACTTTTTTAATTGATTGGTTTAATGAGAATGATTTTGTAATTGTACAAACTTCAGGATCTACCGGAAAGCCAAAACCAATTGCTTTGAAAAAAGAGTTTATGAAAAATTCAGCATTAGCAACAGGTAATTTTTTTGATTTAAAAGAAAACACAACAGCTTTATTATGTTTATCTACTGATTATATTGCTGGTAAAATGATGCTTGTTCGTGCTTTAACTTTAGGTTGGAAATTGGATGTTGTAAATCCTGTAATCAATCCTTTAAACGAAGTAAATAAAACCTATGATTTTTCGGCTATGGTTCCGTTACAATTACTAAATTCACTAACAGAATTGCATAAAGTAGCTAAATTAATTGTTGGAGGAGGCGTGGTTTCTGCCGATTTAATAACAGCTATTCAAAATATATCAACCAATATATTTGCTACTTATGGAATGACAGAAACAATTACTCATATTGCCGTTAAAAAATTGAATAACTTTAAAGGTAATCAACTTGTTTCAGGTGCTAATTATACTATTTTATCAAACGTAAAAATAACTACTGATACAAGAAATTGTTTAGTTATTGAAGCTCCAAAAGTATCCGAAGAAAAAATAATAACAAATGATGTTGTAAAGCTTATTTCAAAAACCAGTTTTGAATGGTTAGGACGTTTTGATAATGTTATTAATTCTGGCGGAATAAAGTTACATCCCGAAAAAATAGAAGAGAAATTATCAAAAATAATAAATACACGTTTTTTTGTTATTGGAATAAATGATGCTGTTTTAGGAGAAAAATTAATCTTAATTATTGAAAATAGTATTTCATCCGAAGAAGAAAAAATATTAAAAACAGCTATTAAAAACCTAAAAATACTTGCTAAGTTTGAAGTTCCAAAAGAAATTTATTTTATTGATAAATTTATAGAAACAGACACTAAAAAAATTCAACGAAAAAAAACTTGGAACTCAATTTTACAATAAACGTTTGCTATTTAAATCTCTACCTCTAGGTTCATTACCTTTATTTAATACTATTTTAGAATGTAATAATACCGCGGCTTTAGCAGAATCTTTTACTTTTTTTGTGCTACGTTTTAACATTTCTAATTCAAAAGTTGTTAATACCGTTTTTCTAATACCTGTTGTTCTCCATTCAGATAAAGGTCTACAACCGCTAGTTATTTCTCTTGCTAGTGCTAAGGCGTCTAAAAGTGCTTGATTGGCTCCTTGCCCTTTAAAAGGGCTCATAGGGTGTGCTGCATCACCAATTAAAGTTGTTTTAGTATTTGTTTCAAAGAATTGAGGTGTGAGTGGTGCACTATCATATACTGGGTATCCTGAAATTTGTGCTTCTTTGGTTGCTTCTAAAATTTGCGGAATAGGAATGTGCCATTGTGTTCTACGGCAAGCTTCTTCTTTAAGTGCTTTAGCGCCTTTTTTACTTAGTATTTTAGCATCTTCTTCAAGCATAGGAAAACTAAGTTGCCACATTATAGTGTTAGAAGAATAAGGCATCATGTAAATTCGCTCATTTCCGTTGGCTGTTTGAAATACGGTTGCAGCATCAAGTAGTAAACTATCTGTTTTTGGAATGTCTTTTAAAGGGCATATACCTAAAATAACAATACAATTCAAATAGCGTAAAGGAGTGTTTTTTTTATTGAAAAATAATTTTTTAACCGTACTTCTTATACCATCAGCTCCAACTACCAAATCAGCTTTGGCACTTTTAAGCACCCCATTTACCTTAAAATTTAAAAGAACATCTTTATTGTACTCTTTAAAATTTATAAATTTATGATTCCATTGTACCGCTTTATGTCCGCCAAGTTGTGCTAGCATTTCTAAACGTAATGCTTGTCGGGCAATATGTATATTGGTGTGTTTGGCATTTTTTTTGTCGTTTGGTTGCCTCCATTTTCGCATTCCCCATTCTCCTATTATTTCTCCATTAGTAGTATGAACAATATGTTTTGTAGAAATAACACTTTCTTTTAGATGTAAAATACCGAAACCTTCAATAGCTTTACTAGCCTGTTGTAAGGTGAGTCCGTAACCTTGAGAGCGGGCATTAAAACTACTATCGCGTTCATAAAGTGTATATGGTATTCCGCGATGTAAACAAGCAACAGCTAAAGCTACTCCGCCAATGCCTGCACCAATAATAGCTACATGAGGAAAATTTTTAGTGTTAGCAACGGGAGGGAAATTAGAAGAAATTAACCCTGAACCAGTGCATTTTAAACAAGAATATAATTGCCCTTTTGGACGGGTAGGAGGAGTTGTTTTTTCTTTTGATTTTTCAAATTCATTTAACGCTATTTTATAATTGAGCTGTGCTTTTTTTTGAATTCTCCGTCTTTTTTTTCCACGCCCTTTACATTCCTTACAAATAGTCCAGCTTGTTTTTTCATTTTTTACCTTTATCATCGCTTTCCTATTTGAGTTTTATTTTTGTGGTAATAATTATAGGCTGTAAAAATACTTTTTAATTTATTAACGATGTATTAATCAAAACATATTTCAGGTATTGGTTTTTCAATACAATTTCCATTTGTAAAATAAATAGTTTCGGTTTTACACTCGGTATTAAAAACGGAATAGAAAATTCTCTAAGAATTTTCGTAAGTAGCCGAGTGTTAGTAATGAGCTATATGTGGTGGTGTATTTAGCGGTTTTTGAGTTCTAAATATTTTTATACTTAAATTTTATTCCGTTCTTTTTTTAGTCTTCAATGCTCAAATTTCCAGTTATACTCATTTTTAAAGGTTTAACTTTAAATGATTCTGTTCGGTGTATAATTATGTTAATTTTACTTTTTAGAACGTCTCGGCTATGGTTAGTGCGGGAATTAAAAGTAGTGAACTTTCGATTAAGCACTTAGCCAAAACTTTTTATTTTGTTTTATCTTTTTCTTTATAAAGCCAAATCAAAAGATTTGGCGGACTTGGTTAAAAGCTCTAAACTTTGGGTCAAGTACCAAACCCGTATTAACTATAGCCATTGTTATAGCCTTTTTTCTATATATTTAATTCTTTCTTTTTCAGAGTTCACAATTCCTTTTCCTTGTTCATCCATTTCATCATAACTACCATAGTGCTTGATAAATTCCGTAATATTATATTCAGCTTCTAGTTTTGCTTCTTTAAGTTTATCTGCTAGAATTAAACTGTCTGTTCTTTGATTAGATGGAATTAGTTTACTTAATTTTTCCCAAGAATTATTGTCTTCAAAAAATAACTTCCCGTGATTCAAGTAGTTTGACCATATTATTTCCATAATTTGTTTTGAGTCACTATTCCAAAACTCATAATCATTTCCAATTCTAAAATTTTCATTCATTCCCTTAAAGGCAGAATAATTACATTCAAGATATTCCGTTGGTATTGAGTTGGGAAAATTATCTTTTGACCATTTTTTATAAAAAGTAGAGGTAACATTATATTGTTCTCCATATCTAATCATTCCTTCCGCGTAGTTTCTCAAATTAGCTGTGAACTTTATTTGTTGACTAAAACCATTTTTTAATTTACGTTTAAATAGAAGTTGTGATTCACTGAAACTAAATCCTTCACTAATCAAATTATCTTTAAGATATAGATTAATAGCTGATAAAATTGTTTCTCTTGGTGTCATTTTTTTAATTGGCTATAACTTTCTAATATAGAGAGTTATATTATTTTTATCCAGCTTATTTAAACTTATACTAATTGTTTTATTATTAAAATAATTTTTTTAAAATTATAAAAAAATGTAATATATTATTTACAGTCCAATGTAGAAGAGGGGGTAAGTAATTTATAGCAATATCTTTTTCACAGATAAGCCAAATGTAATAAAAAATACTTTTTAGTAGAAAAAAAGTATTAAAATGATAATATAGAGTTGTGTAATTTATTTAATAGGCAAAAAAAAATATACTTTTAATATAAAAACAACCCCCGCTAATAAATTAGCGGGGGTTGTTTTATACTTAGTTATTACATAACCATGCTGTGGTAAACATTTTGAACATCGTCATCATCTTCTAATTTTTCTAAAAGTTTTTCAACATCAGCTTGTTGTTCTTCAGAAAGTTTAGTTGTTGATGCAGGTATTCTTTCAAAGCCTGATGATATAATTTCTACATTATTTTCTTCAAAATAAGACTGAATAGCGCCAAATTGCTCAAACGGAGCATAAATAATAATTCCTTCATCATCATTAAAAACCTCTTCAACCTCAAAGTCAATAAGCTCTAATTCTAGTTCTTCTAAATCAACCGTAATATCTTCTTTTTTAACGGTAAAATTACACACACGATCAAACATAAAAACAACAGAACCAGAAGTACCTAAGTTACCGTTACCTTTATTAAAAATAGCACGTACATTGGCTACAGTTCTATTATTGTTGTCGGTTGCTGTTTCTACTACAATAGCAATTCCGTGCGGTGCATAACCTTCAAATAATGCTTCTTTATAGTTACTGGTATCTTTATCAGCTGCTTTTTTAATAGCACGTTCTACATTATCTTTAGGCATATTTGCAGCCTTGGCATTTTGCATTACCGCTCTTAAACGCGAGTTTGTATCTGGGTTTGGTCCACCATCTTTAATAGCCATTACAATATCTTTACCTATTCGGGTAAATGTTTTAGCCATTGCAGACCAACGCTTCATTTTACGTCCTTTTCTTAGTTCGAATGCTCTTCCCATTTTATTAAATTATGTTTATGCTAGCGCAAATGTAACTATTGCGTTAATTATTTACAATTAAAATCTTTTTTTAGCAATTACGTTACTTTCCTTTTCATTATAAGCTCGCCAAGTTCCTGCTTTTTTTCCGTTTTTATACTTTCCTTTTAACTTTATATTTCCGTTTGAATAATACATTTTATATTTACCATTTAACAAACCATCATCTAATGCTACCTCAAATTTTACATTTCCGTTTTTATAATACTCTTTATAAGTTGAAGCACTTAAATCTGACGGATGTATTTCTTTAAAGTTAAATATTGAGTTTATAGTGTCAGCTTTTATTAGGGTATTTTTAGGAGGCGTTAGTTTTAAACTGAGTTCCTTTTTTAATTGCTGCTCTAGTTTTATTTTGTTTTTAACTAGTTGAGGATTGTTAAAAGTAGTTGTAATGGTACTTTTAAAAATATTTCCTTTAGAGGTTAATTGCATGCCAAATTGATTAAAACAGATAACGTATTCTTTATTTTTTTTGGCTTGAAGTTGTGTTTTTTTATCAACCAAGCTTATTACATCATTAAAAATATAAGGAGTATTTATATAAGTGAAAATAGTTGATTTATTATTAAATAAATAATTGAAATCTTCAAATTGTTTTGATGAATTTAAAGTGTAATTACTACGATTGTTATTTATAATTTCTTTTAAAGTATTAGGGCTTGCGCTAAAAACAACAAAATCGTTGATAATGGTAAAATATGGTTTTTCCATTTTTTTAAACATATTACCAGCAATTACTTTAAAAAAGTTTTTTAAATCTAAAAAATTGATTGTGTGTTTTTTATAGGTAATTTGTTTAAACTGTAAAGGTGTTTTTTCTTTTATTTTTGATAAGATAAAGTTCAAGTTTTTTGAAGCTTTTTTAATGTCAGAAGTTTTAAAAATAGCTGCAACATCTTTTTTATTTTTAGAAAGTGAAGAGTTAAAGTGAATTAAAGCAATTTCATTTCCTATCCAACTATACACATTTTCTTTAATATTAATATCTAATTTATTTTCAATTTCGGTAATTTGTTTGGTGTAAATTTCAAATTCTTGCGGTTTCTCTTTTTTTAGGGCTTCAAAATTTTCTTGAAAAACATCAAAACTATCAAAAGCAAAACTAAGGTAAAGGGCGGTGTTTTTTGGAGCAATATTAGCAATAGTTCTTTTTCCTTTTCCTGATTTTTGAATGGCAGTTAAATAGCTTTCAGAATTTTCTTTTACGTTGGTGTAACCATCTGCCTGAATAATGGTTCCTTCAATTAATGAAACATCAAAACCTGAATAATACAGCGAATTTTGAATGTTTTTGATAAGGTTTTCATTGGTTTTATCAGCAAAACAAGAAAGATATTTGTTTAAATATTTGTATTGAAAAAACAATTTAAAGAAACCCTCTTCAGGAGTTTCTTTTGTAATTTCAATAAAATTAACATCTCTACCAATAACTGGCTTTTGATATTGATTGATAGAATTTTCAACTAAAACATGAGTATAAGAAGCTATTAATTGATTTTTGATAAAAGCAATATGTAAAGTTTCTCGTTTTGTTTTGTCGTAAATTTCTGTTATTTCTTGATTTTGATAAGTTCTGTTGGTAATTTTAAAATTATTACCAGCTAAGTTAGTAACACTATTTTTTAAGAAGTTAAGTTTAGATAGTTTTTCTAAATCAATTACATATAAAAAATCATATTTTTTAGGCTTGTAAACATGTGCTGAAATTAATACATCTCGTTCACCAATAAAATCAACAATACTTTTTTGTTGTTTAACAATAGTATCTAAAGTATTTAAACTTTTACTAATGTTATTAAAATAGCTATTTTTTTGTAGCTGTTTCCAAATATCACTGGCACTAATTTCATCCCAAGTATCAATAGGTCTTTCGGTATCTAAAATAAAAACAGCATCACTAGGTATTAAGTAAATTGGTTTAATATTATTTTGATTAGCTGTTGTAAAAATGTAAGTTTGGTAGCTTAAAAAGCTAATTAAAGTAATTAAAATAGCCCAAAAAATCTTTTTTTTCATAATCAATAATATTAAAGATACTTTTAAAAATATTTTATATTTTAATAATTACACTTTGTTTAATTTTATTAAAAAGTAGCGTAGAATTTGTTAAGCTGACTTTAATTTAGTTTCTGACTTTGATTCTATAGTTTTATAAGAAGCGGAAATAAATTTTACATGATGAAAATTTAGTTTTTATGTAATTGTTTTAATTAGACATAATTAAACTTGAATAATTCCTAAGTTAAATTTCTTTTCAATAGGGGCTTGGTTTGCTGCTTCAATTCCCATCGAAACCCAAGTTCTAGTATCTAGCGGATTGATAACACCGTCCGTCCAAATTCTTGCAGCAGCATAATACGGTGAAACTTGGTTGTCGTAACGCGATTTTATTTTATCGAATAATTCGGCTTCTTTTTCGGGAGTAATTTCTTCACCACGTTTTTTTAATGAAGCTTTTTCTATCTGTAATAAAACTTTTGCAGCAGAATTACCACTCATAACGGCAAGTTCGGCACTTGGCCAAGCAGCAATTAATCGAGGGTCGTAAGCTTTTCCGCACATGGCATAATTTCCTGCACCGTACGAATTACCAATAATAATAGTGAATTTTGGAACTACAGAATTACTTACAGCATTTACCATCTTAGCACCATCTTTTATAATTCCGCCGTGTTCAGATTTTGAACCCACCATAAAACCAGTAACATCTTGTAAAAATACTAAAGGAATTTTTTTCTGATTACAATTTGCAATAAAACGGGTTGCTTTATCTGCGGAATCGTTATAAATTACGCCACCAAATTGCATTTCGCCTTTGGCTGTTTTTACTAATTTTCGTTGATTAGCCACAATACCAACAGCCCAACCGTCTATACGTGCGTAGCCTGTAATAATTGTTTTTCCGTAACCTTCTTTATACTGATCAAACTCAGAATTATCAACTAAACGTTTGATAATTTCTAACATATCATATTGCGCATTTCTTTCCTTTGGAAGAATTCCGAAAATATCATTTTCGTTTTCTTTTGGAGGAAGTGCTTTTTTTCTATTAAAACCAGCGTTGTCAGCATCACCAATTTTATCCATCAATTTTTTAATGGTATCTAAAGCATCTTTATCATCTTTAGATTTATAATCGGTAACACCTGATATTTCACAATGTGTGGTTGCGCCACCCAAAGTTTCATTATCAATAGTTTCACCAATTGCAGCCTTTACTAAATAACTTCCTGCTAAAAAAATACTTCCTGTTTTATCAACAATTAAAGCCTCATCACTCATAATTGGCAAATAAGCACCACCTGCAACACAACTTCCCATAATTGCAGAAATTTGGGTAATTCCCATACTACTCATCATAGCATTGTTTCTAAAAATACGTCCGAAATGTTCTTTATCAGGAAATATTTCATCTTGTAATGGAAGATATACGCCAGCAGAATCTACCAAATAAATAATAGGTAATTTATTTTCTATGGATATTTCTTGAGCTCTTAAATTCTTTTTTCCTGTAATAGGAAACCAAGCCCCAGCTTTTACAGTAGCATCATTGGCAACAACAATACATTGTTTTCCGCTTACGTATCCCATTTTTACAACAACTCCGCCAGAAGGGCATCCGCCATGTTCCTTGTACATACCTTCACCAGCAAAAGCACCAATTTCTATTGATTTTGTTTTATCATCTAAAAGATAATCAACACGTTCACGAGCTGTTAATTTTCCTTTTTCGTGTTGTTTATCAATTCGTTTTTGTCCGCCGCCTAATTTAACTTTGGCAAAACGTTTACGTAAGTCAGATACTAAAAGTTTATTGTAATCTTCGTTTTTATTAAAGTTAATATCCATAGGTACGTTATTTATTAGCAATTGCTAAAGTAAGAAAAACCCTTTAAAATACAAGGTAGTTATATCTTTGATTCGATTTGTTCTTCTAATTTCTAGCAATTAAATTCCTTGAAAATAGTTTCCATGGGTTTTAATTATTTTTGTTGTATATTTGTATCAGATTTTAAAAGGGTTATTTACTAGAAATGTTATTTATAGTAAAAAAAATAGAAAATAATAATGGTAGGTAAAGCATCGTCAAAAGTAATATTAAGTAATCGTAATTATGTGGCAGAAGCAAAAATGAGAAATCATTTTGTGATTACAGATCAGCCTGTTGAAAAAGGTGGAGATAATAACGGACCAACGCCCGTAGAATATTTATTAACTGCAATTGGTGGTTGTGTTTCCATAACTTTAAGAACCTATACCGAAAATAAAAAATGGGATGTTGGTGAAATTACAGTTAATGTAACACAACAAGTAAGGTTAACATCCGAAGGAATAAAAAAATCATTAATAGAAGAAATATCTTTTGAAAAAGAGTTGACCAAAGCTCAAAACAAAACATTATTAGAAATAGCAGCAACATGCCCAGTAGCGCAAATGGTAAAAGGAACAACCGAAATAGTAAGTAGTATTCAATAAAATAAAAACGTAGTTAATATGAAAAAAATAATAGCTTTTGCGGGTAGTAATAGTCAAAAATCAATCAATAAAAAGTTAGTAACCTACGCAACAACTTTAGTTGATAATTCAGTAGCAACGGTTTTAGATTTGAATGATTTTACAATACCTGTTTACGGAGTGGATGAAGAAACTGTAAACGGAATTCCAGAGAATGCTCAAAAATTCTTTGATATAATTCAAAATGCTGATGGAATTATTTTATCGTTAGCTGAACATAACGGAAATTTTTCGGTAGCATTTAAAAATATGTTTGATTGGATGTCTCGTATTAATCCAAAATTATGGAATAATATTCCGATGTTATTAATGGCAACATCACCTGGAGGTAGAGGAGGAGCATCTGTTTTATCAATAGCTAAAAACGGTTTTCCTCATATGGGCGGAAATATTATAGCTAATTTTTCTTTGCCAAGTTTTTTTGATAACTTTAAAGAAGGAATTATTATTGATGATGAGTTAAGTACACAATTAAAAGAGTTAATTACTAAATTCAAAAAATCATTGTAATTACAATATTTTTACTGATTTTATATTCCTTGGAATACATGTGTTTTTTGTAATTTTGTTGTCATATAAGTAAAACTAATTAAGTTAATATGGGAGATATTTCTAAAGATATAAAATCTAAATTTCCAAATAATAAAGTAAAGGCACTTATTAATATAAAATATACTGCAAATTGGTTGAGTAGTAATGAAAATGATTTTTTTAAGCCTTACGGAATATCACCACAGCAATTTAATATTTTACGAATTTTAAGAGGTGCAGGTGAGCCAATAAAAGTACAAATTATTAAAGATAGAATGATTGAACGAGCTCCGAATGCAACTCGTTTAATGGATAAATTATGTGATAAAAAATTTATAGAACGAATTCGTTGTGAACATGATAGAAGAGTTGTTTATATTAATATTACTAAGCAGGGTTTAGATTTATTAACATCTATTGATGGCTCTTTAAAATTAGATTTTTTAGATAAATTATCAGAAAAAGAAGCAGCTCAATTAAGTGATTTATTAGATAAAATTAGATAAATACATGTTTGTTAAACATCATTTTTAAAACAAAAAATTTATAAAAATATTTTCCATGGAGAGTATTTTGGTTAAAAAATATATCAATGAAAAAATTAAAATCAATACAGCATAAAGTAGGAAGTCCGTTAGTAAATATGGGGCATATACAATTAAGACAGCCTTTACCAACAGAAGGTATTGAAAATGTAGATCCGTTTTTATTATTACATCATTACGGACCTTACGCAATTAGCGAGTTTAATAATCCGTTTGATTTAGGAGCGCATCCACATCGTGGTTTTGAACCCATAACTTTGCTATTTAAAGGCGAACAATTACATAGAGATTCTTTAGGAAATGAAATGTTGGTAAAAGCAGGTGACGTGCAATGGACAACTGCAGGTAGAGGAGTTGTACATGCCGAAGGGCCATCAAAAGAATTTGTTAAAAAAGGAGGCGAACTAGAAGGAATTCAATTGTGGTTAAATTTACCTTCATCAAAAAAAATGATGCCTGCTAATTATCAACATATAAAAAGTGAACGTATTCCTGTTGTTTTTAATACTGATAAAACCATTCAATTAAATGTTGTTGCAGGAGCACAAGCCGATAAAGTTGGATTGATAACCACACAAACTTCTGTAAATGTATTTACCGTAAAAACAAATGAGGCTGGTGTTATGGATGTTGAAATTCCTGTAACACATCAATCTTTAGTTTATTTATTAGATGGCGAAGTTTTAATAAATAATATTGCAACATTAAAAAAAGGAGCAATTCAAATGATTACTTTTAATAATGATGGTGATTTTATTAAAATTGATGCCAAAAAAGAAAGTATATTATTAGTGTTATCAGGTGAACCAATTAAAGAAAAAATAGTCCAATACGGACCTTATGTAATGAATACACAAACTGAAATTATGGAAGCAATGCGTGATTTTCAACAAGGAAAAATGGGTTTTTTGTATTAGTAAAAATAATTGTTATTAAATAAAACCTTCAGATTATGAAGGTTTTATTTAACTGTAATTTTAGTTTCATTTTTTATTTGTCGGATAACAAAAGAGCTTTGAATATTTGAAATAATTTTAAGTTGTGTCATTTTTTTTAATATAAAACTTTCATATTCCTGAATATCCCTTACAATTACTTTCAGTAAAAAATCATAACCACCAGCGATGTAGGAAACATCCATAACTTCATCCAAAGAATTAATATATTTCTCAAATTCTTTAAAATCGGATTCTTGATGTTTTAATAGTGTTATTTGACAATATACAATCAAACTTCTATTGATTAATTCAGCATCAACAATTGCCACATATTTTTTGATAATTCCTCTTGATTCAATTTTTTTGATGCGTTCATGTGTTGGCGTAATAGATAAATTTACCTTTTGAGAAAGTTGTTTTATAGACTGTTTTCCGTCTGTTTGAAGCTCATTTATCAATTGTAAATCAATAGCATCTAGATGTTGCATAGTATATATTTCTGTTTAAAGTTTTAAAAATCAAAAGTAAAGTATGTTTTTCTTTGAAAGCAAGTTGTAAGAGTATAATATTCTTAATATTTACTTTTAGGTAGTTTTGTTGTGTTGATTTTTATCTTTGTGTAAAAAAAAGTGATGAATAAAATTGAGAAAATATATAATAGAATTAGTAAAAATACAGATACATTTTTAGGATATCCATTAGCAAAAGATTTTTCATATAAAGAATTTGCTCCTTTTTTAGATTTATGTATTAATAATGTAGGTGATCCTGAATCTGATTCGACTTTAGCAATTGATACAAAAGATATCGAAAAAGAGTGTATTTCTTTTTTTGCTGATATTCTTTCATCAAACTTAAAAGAAACTTGGGGATACGTTACCAATGGAGGAACTGAAGGGAATTTATATGGTTTATATCTGGCTAGAGAAAATTTTCCTGAAGGCGTTGTATATTATAGTGAATCAACGCATTATAGTGTAAAAAAGAATTTACATTTATTAAATATCAAAAATATTGTTGTTAGAAGTCAGGATAATGGAGAAATGGATTATGATGATTTAGAGCAAATATTAATGTTACGTAGAGATAAACCAGCTATTTTCTTTTTGAATATTGGTACTACAATGACAGAAGCTGTTGATAAGCTTGATGAGGTAAAAAAAATTATCAAAAAATATGCTATAAAAGATTATTATATACATTGTGATGCTGCTTTTTTAGGAACTATAGCGCCATTTGTAACGCTAAAACCAAAATTTGATTTTTCTGAAGGTGTTGATAGTATAGCAATATCAGGACATAAATTTATAGGAGGTCCTATTCCTTGTGGAATTGTAATGGCAAAGAGAAAACATAGAAATCGTATTGCAAATTCGGTATCTTATGTAGGTACTTTTGATACAACTATAACAGGATCTCGTAACGGATTAACTCCTTTATTTTTATGGTCTTTTATTCAAAAACATGGAAAAGAAGGTTTAGCTAGAAGAGTAAAAGAATCACAAGAATTAGCAGGATATTTAGAAAATGAATTAAATAATATAGGTATAAAAGCATGGCGTAACAATAATGCTTTAACAGTTGTATTAGAAAAACCTTCAGATAAGATATGTAAAAAATATCAGTTAGCATCTGAAGAAAATATAGCCCATGTAATTTGTGTACCAGGGATAAAAAAACAACAGCTTACTGTTTTTTTAGAGAATTTAAAAAAAGAATTAGCTGAAAATTTATGTGCTTTAGTTTAGGCTTTAATGTATGTTTACATAGCGTAATAATAAATTATAATATCAAGGTAGGTTATTTTAAAAAGTAAGGTGTGTTTTTCGTTTTCTAAAAAATCGTATCTTGCATTTTATTATGCATGCATAACACTTTTAAATATTTGAAAGATGAAATACAAACATATTTTTGAACCATTAGATTTAGGTTTTACAACATTAAAAAATCGTATTTTAATGGGGTCTATGCATACAGGTTTAGAGGAAGAAGAAAACGGAACTGAAAAAATAGCCGAATATTATGCCGAGCGTGCTAGAGGTGGAGTTGGGTTAATTATTACAGGTGGAATTTCTCCGAATATTCAAGGTTGGACAGCACCATTTTCAGCACGAATGAGTACTAAAAAACATGTCAGAAAGCATAAATTTATTACAAATGCAGTGCATAAAGAAGGGGGTAAAATTTGTATGCAAATTTTACATTCTGGTCGTTATGGTTACCATCCATTAATAGTAGCGCCTTCAAAAATACAAGCTCCAATTAATCCGTATACACCTTTTGAATTAAAACAATCAGGAATACGTAGAACGGTTAAAGATTTTGTGAATTGTGCCAAATTATCGAAACAAGCAGGTTATGATGGTATTGAAATAATGGGTTCTGAAGGGTATTTAATAAATCAATTTATTGTAAAAAGGACCAATAAAAGAACGGATAATTACGGAGGAGTTTATGAAAATAGAATCCGTTTAGCTGTAGAATTAGTTCAAAAAATCCGTGAAGTGGTAGGTGAAAATTTTATTATCATTTATCGATTATCAATGTTAGATTTGGTAGAGGAAGGTAGTTCTTGGCAAGAAGTAGTACAATTGGGTAAAGAAATTGAAAAAGCAGGAGCAAACCTAATAAATACTGGTATTGGTTGGCACGAATCACGAATACCAACCATAGCAACATCAGTACCAAGAGCCGCATTTACTTGGGTAACTCAAAAAATGAAAGAAGAATTATCGATTCCTTTAATTACTTCTAACCGAATTAATATGCCCGAAACTGCCGAAAAAGTATTAGCAGAAGGGCATGCAGATATGGTTTCAATGGCACGTCCGTTTTTAGCAGATTCGCAATGGGTTAACAAAGCAAAAGAAGAACGAGATGATGAAATAAATACATGTATTGCTTGTAATCAGGCGTGTTTAGATCATGCTTTTCAGAAAAAAGTAGCAAGCTGTTTAGTAAATCCGAGAGCTTGTCATGAAACAGAATTCAATTATAATCAAACATTAAAAAAGAAAAAAATAGCTGTAGTTGGTGCAGGTCCTGCAGGTTTATCAGCAGCAACAATTGCTGCTCAAAGAGGACATGAAGTAACGCTTTTTGATGCTGATAAAGAAACAGGAGGTCAATTTAATATAGCGAAGCAAATACCTGGAAAAGAAGAGTTTTACGAAACTATTCGTTACTTTAATAAACAATTAAGTTTACATAACGTAACTGTAAAATTAAACACAAGAGTTTCTGCTGATGATTTATCAAAAGGTAATTTTGATGAGGTAATTATTGCCACAGGAATCACACCAAGGATGCCAAGAATTAACGGAATAGAACACGAAAAAGTGTTAAATTATATTGATGTAATTAAGCATAAAAAAACTGTTGGTAAACGTGTGGCTGTTATCGGAGCAGGAGGAATTGGTTTTGATGTATCAGAATATTTAGCACACGAAGGAGAAAGTACATCTTTAAATATTGATGCTTGGTTACAAGAATGGGGAGTTGACAAAACTCTTAGAGCTAGAAGTGGAGTAGAAGGGGTAATCGAAGTAGTACCTCCATCGCCAAGAGAAATTTTTATGTTTAAACGAAGTAAGGGTAAATTTGGCGCAAACTTAGGTAAAACTACTGGTTGGATTCATCGGGCAACTTTAAAGAAAAAAAATGTACAGTTTATAAATCAGGTTCAATATACTAAAATTGATAATGAAGGTTTACATTATATGCAAGGAGATGAACAAAAAATATTAGCAGTAGATAATGTAATTATTTGTGCAGGACAACTTCCTTTAAAAGAATTAATAGCCCCTTTAGAAGAAAAAGGAATAAAAACACATGTAATTGGTGGTGCTGATTTTGCATCAGAATTAGACGCAAAAAGAGCTATTAACCAAGGAAGTAGGTTAGCTGCTGAAATTTAATAAAAACAATTATCAGAATATTTAAAATCTTGCTTTATGCAAGATTTTTTTTTGCTAGCAAATTAAACAGTATTTTTAGCCAACTTAATTAGAAAACCCTAACATGAAATCATTTACAATAAAAGAAATTAATTCATTATTAAAAGGTGAATTAGTAGGTAATTGCTCTGAAAAAATTACAGCCCCAGAGCAAATAGAAAAAGCTGAAAAAGGACAAATAACTTTTATTGGAAATAAAAAATTTGCTGGTTTATGGAATAATTCTAACGCAAGTGCCGCTATTATAAGCGATAAGTTAGATATTCAACCAGGAGATAATAAAGCATTTATAAAAGTTGCTAATGCCGATTTAGCAATGGCAACATTATTAGAAGCTTTTCAACCAGAAGCGCCACATTTTGAAACAGCTATTCATCCAATGGCTGTAATCGATAAAACTGCAACAATAGGCGAAGGCTGTAAAATTGGAGCAAATGCTTATGTTGGTAAAAATGTTGTGTTAGCAAATGGTGTTATTTTATATCCAAATGTTACCATTTTTGACGATACTACTATCGGTCAAAATACCACAGTTTGGTCGGGTACGGTAATTAGAGAAAGAAGTGTTATCGGAAATAATTGTATTTTTCATAACAATGTAAGTATTGGAGCTGACGGTTTTGGTTACAGACCAAGCGCACAAGGATTAACAAAAATTCCACATATCGGAAATGTAGTTATCGGAAATCAAGTTGAAATTGGTGCAAATTCATGTGTTGATAGAGGTAAGTTTAGCTCAACTATTTTAGGCGATGGTTGTAAAATTGATAACTTGGTTCAAATCGGGCATAATTCGGTACTAGGTAAATTCTGTATTATGGCAGGAAGTAGTGGTTTAGCAGGGTCAGTAACCTTAGGCGATGGCGTTATTATTGGCGGAAGTGCTTCAATAAAAGATCATACAACAATTCATTCAGGAGCAGTAGTAGGTGCCGGATCTGGTGTTATTGCTGATGTTCCTGCAGGAAAAACCGTACTTGGATATCCTGCAACTGATGCTAGAGATATGATGAAACAATGGGTTGCGTTACGTAAATTAGGTAGAAAATAGCAGAAAAATATTTTTAATTAAAACCTCACTTTTAGTGAGGTTTTTTTATGTTCTTATTTTAGAAATAAATCAATAAAAAATAATTAGAAGCAATTTCCCGCTTTCCGCACTCGCTTTTTTTATTTTTTTTAAAAGGAAAAAACAAAAAAGAGCTCAAACAATTACTTCAATCGGGGCTAGAAATTTTTACTATACTATTATATTCTTAGTCTTTTTTTTTATCTTCAGAAAATAATAATAGTTCTATTTAACTACAAAAAATTACTTATTTAAACAAAAAATTATAAAAAATAAATAATTATAAGTATCTTTTTAAAAGAAAAAATGCACAAGTAGTAAATAGAAATAATAAAATAAAAGCCGATATTTGTACCTCATGTTTTTTAAAAGAGTAAATTATGGCAATGAATAAAAATAATGTCTTAGCTTTAGCGACATTTATAATGATTTTAATAGGTCTTTTACTAGTATTACTAGGAGCTTTTAGATATGATGAGGTAGCTGGTTACGGTTTTGGAGCAGTAGGTTTAGGTTTTTTTGCAAATGCATGGGTTTTCAACGCCTTAAAAGGAAGAGTTTAATTAATAAAATATATTAAAATGTCAGACGATAAGAAGGTCATTTTTTCAATGAATAAGGTTTCAAAAACCTATCAAAGTACTAATAAACAAGTTTTAAAAGATATTTATTTGAGCTTTTTCTACGGAGCTAAAATTGGTATTTTAGGTTTAAACGGATCAGGTAAATCTACCTTATTAAAAATAATTGCAGGAGTAGAAAAAAATTTTCAAGGTGATGTTACTTTTTCGCCAGGGTATAAAGTTGGTTATTTAGAGCAAGAACCAAAATTAGACGAAACCAAAACAGTTATTGAAATAGTTAAAGAAGGTGTTGCTGAAACTGTTGCAATTTTAGAAGAATACAACAAAATCAACGATATGTTTGGTTTAGAAGAAGTGTATTCTGATGCTGATAAAATGGATAAGTTAATGGCACAACAAGCAGAACTTCAAGATAAAATTGATGCTTCTAATGCTTGGGAACTTGATACTAAATTAGAAATTGCTATGGATGCTTTACGTACTCCAGATGGTGATACTCCAATTAAAAACTTATCAGGAGGGGAACGTAGAAGAGTTGCTTTATGTAGATTATTATTACAAGAGCCAGAAATTTTATTATTAGATGAGCCTACCAATCATTTGGATGCCGAATCTGTACACTGGTTAGAGCATCATTTAGCACAATATAAAGGAACTGTAATTGCTGTAACGCACGATAGATATTTCTTAGATAATGTTGCTGGTTGGATTTTAGAATTAGATAGAGGTGAAGGAATCCCTTGGAAAGGAAATTATTCTTCTTGGTTAGACCAAAAATCAAACAGATTAGCACAAGAAAGTAAAACAGCTTCTAAGCGTCAAAAAACATTAGAACGAGAGTTAGATTGGGTACGTCAAGGAGCTAAAGGTCGTCAAACAAAGCAAAAAGCACGTTTGAAGAACTATGAAAAGTTAATGAGTCAAGACCAAAAACAAACTGATGAAAAGTTAGAAATTTATATTCCTAATGGTCCTCGTTTAGGAACCAATGTGATTGAAGCGAGTGGTGTTTCAAAAGCTTTTGGAGATAAATTATTATATGATAACTTAGAATTTAATCTTCCGCAAGCGGGAATTGTTGGAATTATCGGACCAAACGGTGCTGGTAAAACGACTATTTTCAAAATGATTATGGGAGAAGAGACTCCTGATGCAGGAAGTTTTAAAGTAGGTGAAACTGCAAAAATTGCATATGTAGATCAGGCACATTCTAATATTGATCCTGATAAATCTATTTGGGAGAATTTCTCTGAAGGTCAAGATTTAGTAATGATGGGAGGGAAGCAAGTAAATTCTCGTGCATATTTAAGTCGTTTTAACTTTGGTGGAAGCGAACAAAATAAAAAAGTTTCAACACTTTCTGGAGGTGAGCGTAACCGTTTGCATTTAGCAATGACTTTAAAAGAGGAAGGAAACGTATTGTTATTAGATGAACCAACTAATGATTTAGATGTAAATACATTAAGAGCCTTAGAGGAAGGTTTAGAAAACTTTGCAGGTTGTGCTGTAGTTATTAGTCACGATAGATGGTTTTTAGATAGAATTTGTACACATATTTTAGCTTTTGAAGGAAATAGTGAGGTCTATTTCTTTGAAGGTGGTTTTTCTGAATATGAAGAAAACAAAAAGAAGCGTTTAGGTGGTGATTTAATGCCAAAACGAATTAAATACAGAAAATTAATTAGATAATTTTAATTAATATTTTTTCATAAAAAAACTCGAAGCTTTATAGCTTCGAGTTTTTTTATGAAAAAAATGAGCATCAAATAAATGTATTTTTATATTCTAATAACTAATAAGCATGTTTTTGTACAAAACAGTAGTAATACTATATCGTAATTATTTTTACTAAATCTAATATAGTTTTTTAGAGGTCAGTAGTTAGTTGTATATAATTTGTTTGTGACTAACTCTTTTTTTTTCGACCATTTTAGTTATTAAGTTATTGAATATTGTAGCTTTACTTTGTGAACGATTAATTCTAAAACAAAATTCATTAAAGTATCTATTAATATTAAAATCGCTTACCCAAGTATAAGTAGTTCTTATCCATGATTTTACTTAATGAATCATTGTGTTAAGTACTTTAAAATTCATACCTCCATTACTTTCTATTTGTGTAATATTATAAGTTTTTGCAATTGGTCTGTAACCTCTCCATTTATCGGTTACCACCTTAGCTTCTCTACTAATATGATTCACAAAAATATATTGAAGAGAACTCACTGAAAAATCTTCAATTCTCATTGCATACATTCTTTTTACTTTTTCCATCATCAGTTAGTACAACTGCAGTAATAGTCTTCTTCTTCTTTGCATTATAACTTCTATCAACTTTCTTTTTTTTTGCGTCCACCAAGCACAAATTAATCGACATGAACAATACCTGTCATAGGACTATTTCCACTACTCTGCATAGCCTCTCTAATTTTAAGCATGAATAAACGAGCTGTCTTTTCGGTAACACTAAAACGAACTTAAACGTAGCTTGCTGAAAGACTTTTTGTACTTGTACTCATTTCAAGAACAATAAAAAATGCTTTTCTAACTCCAAATTTCACCTTATGAAAAAGTGTCTTTGATGTTGCTGATTCTTGAAGAGAACTAATATTGCATGTTCGAGAAAAATCCTTTCTTATTTGAGCTTTTTTATGACGACATTTAATACATTTAAAATAATCTTTCCATTTAATAGCAGCTAAATAACCTTTGCAATCTAAATATGTTTTAAACTGATCAGCAAACTCAAGCAGGTTTTGACCTTTAAAAATAATTATACTAATTTTAAAGATATGAATTTAAATATTGACCTCTATAGTTGTTAATTGATTAAAAAAAATCTCCAAGAACAATTGTTCTTGGAGATAAAATATAATTTATATTTTTTTAGTTATTAAAATCCGTCACCTGGTATTGTAGGATTTGGATCAAATCCTGTACCTGGATTTTCAGGAGCACTTTGTGCTTGTGCCTTTTGAGGATTTAAAATCATATAAGTACCAATTGCTGTTAAGGCTGTGTACTTACCGTATTTACCTATTTTTTTTAAGGCATCTTTACGGCTAATATTTGTACCCTTAGGCATATTTTGTTTTTCCATTTTATTTTTCTTAATTATTTAAGATAATTTTTTTGTTTACTTTTTTAGCTCCACTTGTTACATTAACAATATAAACACCTGAAGATACTTTAGGTAAGTTTATAACTGTATTTCCGTTAGCATTAAAAGTTTTAGCCATTACTTGCTTACCTATAGCAGAGTACATAACTATTGAATTGTTATCAGCTTGTAAACCTGTAACGGTTAACTGGTTTTTAGCAGATTGGTATACAGATACAGTATTTAAAACATCAGCATCACCGTTAACTCTATTAGAAGTTGTATGAATAAAGAACTGATCTTCACTATTTGCATTTTTACTTAAAACTACAGTATAGTTTTCTTTAGATAAGTTAACAAACTCACCGTTTTCAGTATCTTCAATATAAACTTGTACATTATTTGGTAAGTTAAAAGATTCAGCAGAAAAAACAACAGTTTCTCCAGCATTAGCTTTTATCCCAACAGGTACTATAGTAGTTTCTAAATCTTTAATAGGTAAAGACTGTACAGCATAATCAGTATTATTTTCTTTATTAACTAATTTAGTAAATACACTAAAGTTATTTTTAGCTCCTTTAAAAACACTACCATCATAACCATTATCAAAACCAGTTGTAACACCACTTAAATAGTATAACTTAGTTGTTTTAGCATCTCCATTATTAGAAGTAACCGTTAAGTTTACTTGAGTTTTAGAGTTTGCTTGCTTTTGAAAAGTACCAGCAGTATGTGATTGATTATTTTTATCAAAAGTTACATTAGTATTTGCAGCAGCACTTATAAAGAAAGCTTGACCTGGAGCAATTTGAAAAGAATCATCAATATTAGCTAATTTTAACTCATAACTACCAGTTGCTTGATTCCATAACCATACTGTAGCTTCAGATACTACATTGTTCAAAGGGTTAGCGTTAAAAAACTCACCTAAGTTAATGTAAGAGGTATAAGGATTTCCTATTAAGTTATAGTTATTAACATCAGTTGTAACAGGAAGTATAACATTTGTTGAATTAGTACTACCTGTAAATATAAGATCATCTGCAACTTTTAATTTTACAGAATATCCTTTACCTGAAGTAATATTTACAGTAGCATTAGACATTTGGTAATCCCAAGCTGTTCCATCATTCATGTATGGTGCTATACCAATAGTTCCACTAGAGCTTGCAGCAAATATGTTATTTGATACCATATTAGCTAACGTTTCATTATTTAACGGAGATGCTATTAAGTACCAATTACTAGTAGCTAAGTTTCTTTTATAAGTAACAGCAGCTGTTAATGTGCTATTAGTAATTAAAGTAGCTCCTGATTCAATAACAACTGTATTTACAGTAGTAGGAGTATTTATAGTAGGAAACTGATTTAAGTTTGCAGGTATAATAATATCACTAGTACTTGTAGGTACTGTATTACTACTCCAGTTACTTGCATTGTTCCAGTTATTATCAATAGCTCCAGTCCATGTAATATTAGTAGGTGTTGGGCTAGGTATAACTAAACTACCAGCAGTAATAGGGCTTTCAGGTTTAGTATAAAAAGCATATTCTGAAATAGTATATCCTGTTCCATTAGCATCTACACTAACTTTAAGCCATCCTAATACAGTATTACCATTATACATAGATTCGAATCCTATATATCCTGTAGTTGCATTCCAATCAGTATGAGTTGAAGTATATAAATCTAATTGGTCAGGGTAATCTCCAGGAGCGGTAAAATTATCTTCTGCAGAAATTAATTCACCACTTCCAATTAAAGCAATATTTAATGAGTTAGGGTTTGTAACAAATCGTTTACCATATGTTTCAACTTTTAAATGATTAGCTGCAAAAATCCATGCACCAAAATCATTAAATCCTGCATCTAATTCAGCAATACTAAACCATTGCCATTCTAATGCACTATCTACAGAAGCATTAAGAACACCAGTTATTATAGTATATGGATCAAGGAAATTTAAATCAAAACTATTTGTTTTATTTACAATATCATTATAACCATTATTAAAGGCAGCACTTGTAAAAGTTACATCGTAAGTTGTAGAGTTAGCTTGTGCGTGATTAGTAGCAGAACCGCTAATAGATAAAGTAACTTCTTTATCACCTACATAGTTAACTTGAACAGTATAGTTATTAGGCATTGTTGTAGTATAATCTACACCTTCTACAAATGTTTTATTAGAAAACACAGCAGCTCCAGAAACGTTTATTGTTGTTGTAAAATTAATACCACCAGTATTTTCAGTAGTTTCAGTAATTACATTAGACCCAATAAGTATTTCAGAAGCATTAGCATCCATTAAAGTTTGCCCTGTTTTAATATCTCCATTAGGTTCAGTTGAAAAAGCATATTCGTAAACAGTAAGCGTTTCACCATCAGAAGATACACCAGCTTTCATCCATCCATGAACAGTCTCACCATTATGATCAGTTGTAAAACCAATATAACCAATTTGTCCTTGCCAAGCTGTATAGCCATCATATTTAACATCTAATTGATCAGGGTAATCACCTGGAGCAGTAAAATTACTAGCTGTAGATACTAATACATTTTCATCTAAAAGAGTAATATCTCTAGTTCCTGCATTGGTAACTAATTTTTTACCATATGTTTCTATTTTTAAATGACCTTGTACATATGCCCAAGTACCATAAGTATTATCACCATTAATAAGAGTTAAATTTAAATTATCCCATGGATTAGCAGTACTAGCTGAAATATCAGTAATATTATCATAAATAATTTCGAAAGGACTATAGAATTTAAAATCTAAACCTACAGAGCTACAAGATAAAGATTGTCCACCACTAAAAGCAGAAGAGTTGAAACCTAAATTAATAGTTTCATTATCTGTATCTAAATGATTAGCAGCAGTACCTGTTATTGTTAATTCAGCAGTAGTTAAAGAGGTTATTTGCATTGTAGCACTTAACCCTTGTGGTAATGTTAAAGTATAATCTGTATTTTGAGTAAGAGTACCAGAAGAAGTGTAAAAATCAACTCCGTTTAAAGTTACTGTTACTGTTTGGTTAAAACTACCATTGTTAGCTACAGATTCTTTAATAATAGTATTATCAACAGCTAAAGAAGAACCGGTGTTGTTAACACCTGTAGCTGTTAAGTTAGCAGGTTGCCATAATGTAACACGAGCAGGGTGTTGTAACGCAGCTAACATACGATCAGTTTGCCCTTTGGTAAACATTCTGTAACAACCATCAGCTGCTCCATTATATCCCATATAGTTTTCATAGTTAACATAATTTCCTTCACAGTTTGTAACTGGAGCACAATTAGCACCTACAACATCAGCATCTTCAGCAGGTGTATCATCAACCTCATCGTTAGGGTATGTACAACCTCCTTCAAAAGTATGTATTAAGTTAAAAAAGTGACCAAATTCATGTGTAAATACTGAAGCGAATTCTTTTCCGGTATTTGCATGTAAATAAGCACCATTATACACTACTCTTGCTGTTCCTTGATCAGACATTGAAGAGTTTGGGTACCAAGCTACTCCTGAGTTAGTTGTAGAGCCATCACCATATAAATCAGCTTGAATATATACATTCATGTACTTATAGTTGTCCCAAGCATCAACAGCAATAGCAGCATCAGAATAAACACCACCGTAACCAGCTTTGTCTGCATAAAAAACAACACCATTGGTACAGTTTCCATTAGGGTCTAATTTTGCTAATTTAAACTCAATGTCTAAAGTACTTTTTCTAGCATTAAAATAAGGGTCAACATCACCAAAGTCATCATTTAAACCTTGAAAATCAAGATTAAGTTTATCAATAGCTTCTTCAACTTTAGCAGCAGTAACTGTAGCACCATTTTGAGTTGCTCCATATACGTGGACAACTACAGGAATAGTATAAGTTGCGGGTAATTGACGTTTTTGAGTTTTTGATAACTCTCTAGAGTATTTGTTAAATTCAATATACTCTTTTCTTGCTTCAGGATTGTTTTTGAAGACAAGTTCATTTTGTTCACTTGCTTTACAAGCGTGTTCTAATTGTGAATAAATTTTGGAATGTAAAGCTGAAACCAAAATCAACAGGACAATAGTAAATTTGTTTCTCATTTTGATGTTTTACGAATCACTTTAAAAGTAATTCAGGGTTAATTTTATATTAATTTGGGTTAAATGTAGTGTTTATTATTTAATTACCAAAATATTAGCGTCTATTTTATTGTATGTGTATGTATGTGTTGTTATTTTTAATAATTATTTATGTTTTTATAAAGTACTGTACTGTATTGATATTTTGTTTATTTTAAGTGTTAAATTACTGTAAAAATAATATGGTATATACAATAAAACCCCATCAATATTGATGGGGTTTTATTATATATAAAGTTGTTATTATAATAAATTTCTATAAATGAATCACTTCATCATAAGCATCAGCAACAGCTTCCATAACTGCTTCACTCATTGTTGGGTGAGGGTGAATTGTTTTTAAAACTTCATGACCAGTAGTTTCTAATTTTCTACCTAAAACAGCTTCAGCAATCATATCGGTAACACCTGCACCAATCATATGACAACCTAACCATTCACCATATTTTGCATCAAAAATTACTTTTACAAAACCATCGGTAGTTCCGGCAGCAGTCGCTTTTCCAGAGGCAGAAAATGGAAACTTACCAACTTTTAAATCGTAACCAGCTTCTTTTGCTTGTTTTTCTGTCATTCCAACAGATGCAATTTCAGGAGTTGCATACGTACAACCAGGAATATTTCCATAGTCGATAGCTTCAGTATGTAAACCAGCTAATTTTTCAACTAAAGTAATTCCTTCAGCAGAAGCAACGTGTGCTAAAGCTGGTCCAGGAGTTACATCACCAATAGCAAAATAACCAGGGATATTTGTTTGATAAAAATCGTTTACTAAAATTTTATCTCTATCAGTAATAATTCCAACATCTTCTAAACCGATGTTTTCGATATTTGTTTTAATTCCAACAGCTGATAATAAAATATCTGCTTCTAAAACAACTTCACCTTTTTTCGTTTTAACGGTAGCTTTTACGCCATCGCCAGAAGTATCAACAGTTTCAACAGATGAACTTGTCATTACTTTAATACCCGATTTTTTGAAAGAACGCTCCATTTGTTTCGAAACATCAATATCTTCAACAGGTACAATGTTTGGCATAAATTCAACAATAGTAACGTCTGTTCCCATTGAATTATAAAAATGTGCAAACTCAACACCAATAGCACCTGAACCTACAACAATCATAGATTTTGGTTGACTAGGTAAGCTCATTGCCTGACGATAACCAATTACTTTTTTACCATCTTGAGGTAAATTTGGCAACACTCTAGAACGTGCTCCAGTTGCGATAATAATAGTATCAGCAGAATATTCTGTTACAGAACCATCTTTAGCAGTAACATCAACTTTTTTACCAGTTTTAATTTTACCAAAACCGTCAATAATGTCAATTTTATTCTTTTTCATTAAAAACTGAACACCTTTGCTCATTCCTTCAGCAACACCACGACTACGTTTAATAACAGCATCAAAGTCTTTGTCAATGGCTTCAGCTTTTAAACCATATTGGTCAACATGTTTTAAATAATCATAAACTTGAGCAGATTTTAACAATGCTTTTGTAGGAATACATCCCCAGTTTAAGCAAATTCCACCTAAATTTTCCTTTTCAATTACGGCAGTTTTAAATCCTAATTGCGATGCTCTAATAGCAGTTACATAACCTCCAGGACCACTTCCGATTATTAATACGTCGTATTTCATGTCGTTAATTTTTTACTTATTGTTTCTTTATATTATATATTTTTGTCACTTCGAGTGATTTTATTTTCAAAATCGTATCGAGAAGTTGGGCGTTCGAGCGGGCTTTCACTACTCGCTTTTTTTAAATATGAAAAATATTTAAAAAAGAGCTCAAACACGCCGTTCAATCCCTAACGCGAATTTTCGTTTTTTCAACACTATTTATTTTTCAATTTTTGAATTTTAGTTCTTTTATCAAAAAATAAATAGGGCAGAAGCTACATTTTATTACATTCTTTCAGGAACTTCAATTCCTAATAAAGCAAATGCAGATTTAATAGTATCGGCAACTTTTTTAGATAACTGAACTCTGAATACTTTCTTGTCTTCGTTTTCTTCTCCTAAAATATGTACATTCTGATAAAAAGAATTGAATTCTTTTACCAATTCGTACGTATAGTTAGCAATTACGGCAGGCGAATAATTGTTAGCGGCTTGCTGAATTACTTCAGGATATAATTCTAATTGTTTAATTAATTCTTTTTCTTTTGCGTGTAACTCAATTGAAACAGCGTTTGAATAATCAAAGTCAGCTTTTCTTAAAATAGATTGAATTCTAGCATATGTATATTGAATAAAAGGTCCTGTATTTCCTTGAAAATCTACAGAAGCTTTCGGGTCGAATAAAATTCTCTTTTTCGGATCAACTTTTAAGATGAAATATTTTAAAGCTCCTAAACCAATAACTCTATATAATTCTTCTTTTTCTTGATCAGAATACCCTTCTAATTTCCCTAATTGTTGAGAAATAGTACGAGCCGTATCGGTCATTTCATCCATTAAATCATCAGCATCAACAACAGTTCCCTCACGAGATTTCATTTTTCCAGAAGGTAAATCTACCATTCCATAACTTAAATGATGTAATTGTTCAGCCCAAGAATATCCTAATTTCTTTAAAATTAAGAACAAAACTTTAAAGTGATAATCTTGTTCGTTACCAACTGTGTAAACCATTCCGCCAACATCGGGCATATCTTTTGCACGTTGAATAGCAGTTCCAATATCTTGAGTCATATAAACTGATGTTCCATCTGAACGTAAAACCAGTTTTTCATCTAAACCATCTTCAGATAAATCACACCAAACAGAACCATCTTCTTTTTTGAAAAAAACACCACTTTCTAAACCTTCATCAACAGTATCTTTTCCTAATAAATAAGTATTGCTTTCGTAGTATAATTTATCAAAATCAACCCCGATTGCTTTATAAGTAATATCAAAACCTTTGTAAACCCAAGAATTCATTTCTTTCCAAAGTGTTACAACTTGTTCATCACCATCTTCCCATTTACGAAGCATTTCTTGAGCTTCAATAAATAAAGGTGCTTGTTTTTTAGCATCATCTTCAGAAATACCTGAAGCAATTAAAGTTGCTATTTCTTTTTTATATTCTTGGTCGAATTTTACGTAATAGTTTCCTACTAATTTATCGCCTTTTAAACCTGTGTTTTCTGGAGTTTCTCCGTTTCCGAATTTTTCCCAAGCCAACATTGACTTACAAATATGTATTCCTCTATCATTAATGATTTGAGTTTTGTACACTTTTTTACCAGATGCTTTTAAAATTTCAGCAACTGAATATCCTAATAACACATTACGAACGTGTCCTAAGTGTAAAGGTTTATTTGTGTTAGGTGATGAGTATTCTACCATACGAGATGAATGATCTACTGAAGGTGTAACAAATCCGTAAGAAGTATTTGTAGCTATTTGATTGAAAAAACTTGTATAAAAACTATCATCAATTACTAAGTTCAAAAAACCTTTTACTACGTTGTAGTTAGTAATTTCGGCAACATTTTCAATAAGGTATTTTCCTATGTCTTGGCCAATTTGAATAGGGTTTCCTTTTTTATACCTTAAAAGTGGAAAAACCACTACTGTGATATCTCCTTCAAAATCTTTACGGGTTGCTTGAAATTCTACACTAGGAATTTCAATATTATATAAGGTTAAAAATCCTTCTTTTACTTTGGCTTCTATTAAGGTTTGTACGCTCATTAGTTGTTGAAAATTGAGCAACAAAATTACATAATTTATTTGGATGATATTTAAAGTGAAACGAACAATTTGTTTTTAGGTTTTGTTCGTTCTGTAATTAATGTTTACTACTTGTATTTTGTTAGGTTAAAAAAAATACCCCATAATTTAAAATAAATTATGGGGTATTGATTTGTTAAGTAATAGTATTGTTTATTTTCTTAATAAACTAAAGTTACCTGTTTTTTGTTTTTTATTTACATACTCAATTAAATACCAATAATCTGTAGAAGGCATTTTTTGACCATTATAATAACCATCCCAATAATTATTTATAGGAGTAAGTAGTTTAATTAACTTACCGTATCGATCGTATATATTAATATATGTAAAAGGTATTAAAGAACTATCTACTTCCCAAACATCATTATAACCATCTTCGTTAGGAGTAAAGAATAAAGGCATCTCGGTACAAATATCAATAGATACAGTTGTTGTATTTGTTTTTGTTTCAATAGTTCCGCTACAGTTTACAGCGGTTACAGAAACAGTATAATTACCAGCCATATCAAGAGTAGCATTTGAAATTTGTATATCTCTTGTGTTAGCAGTAAATCCGTTAGGCCCTGTCCATTCGTATGTTGCGCCGATAATTTCATTAGCTATAATTGATATTGTTTCATTGTAACAAGTACTTATTCGAGTAGGTATAGTTACTAAAAACTCTTTATTTACAGTAACACTAGTTGTACTTGTTATTGTTTCAATATTACCAACACAACTCGTTTTAGTAACAGCTACAATATAATCACCACTCATTTCATGAGTAGCGTTTGTTATTTGAATTTCTCTAGTATTAGCGGTAAATCCATTAGGCCCTGTCCATCTATAAGTTGCATCAGTAACAAAATTAGTATTAAGTAATAATGTTCCTGTTTCACAAATTTGAATAGGAGTAGGGTTTTGATTAATGGTAAATGAGTTTTGATTAACAGTAACACTAGTTATGTTTGTTTTGGTTTCGTTAATTCCAAAACAGTTTAATACTGTAACAGACACTTCATAATCACCAGCCATCTGAAGAGTTACATTTGGTATTTGAATTTCTCTAGTATTAGCGGTAAATCCATTAGGCCCTGTCCAACTATAAGTTGCACCAGTAATATTGGTGGCACTTATATTTAAAGTTGAAGTTTCACAAATTGTAATAGGTGTTGTAGGAGCAAGGGTAAATGAGTTCTCATTTACAGTTACTGAAATTGTAATAGGCTCTCCACACTGATTAGCTACATTAGGTGTAAAAGTATAGTCTGTGTTACCTACAATACTGGTGTTAATATTTGTAGCCGACCAAGTTCCATCAATTCCGTTGTCTGACGTGGTTGGTAGTGCCGTTACTATTGCACCTTCACAATAAGTTGTATCAAAAGTAAATATTGGTGTTGCTATTGTATTTACAGTTATTAAAACTGTTATAGGTTCACCACATTGATTAGCTGTATTAGGTGTAAATACATAATTTGTAGCTCCTGATGTATTGGTATTAATAGTTGGACTATTCCAAGTACCTGTAATTCCGTTGTCAGAAGTTATAGGTAATACATCTGCTGTATCGCCTTCACAGTATGTAGTGTTAAAGCTAAAAGCAGGTGTTACTGTTGCATTAACAGTTACAGAAACTGTAGCTACCTCACCACATTGACTAGCTGTATCAGATGTAAACATATAATCTGTAGTACCTGTTGTATTGGTGTCAATACCTGCAGTATTCCAAGTACCTGTAATTCCGTTGTCAGAAGTTATAGGTAATGCATCTGCAGTTGTTCCTTCACAGTATGTAGTGTTAAAGCTAAAAGCAGGTGTTACTGTTGCATTAATAGTTACAGAAACTGTAGCTACTTCACCACATTGACTAGCAGTATTAGGTGTAAACACATAATCTGTAGCTCCTGTTATATTGGTGTCAATAGTTGCAGTATTCCAAGTACCTGTAATTCCGTTGTCAGAAATTATAGGTAATGCATCTGCAGTTGTTCCTTCACAGTATGTAGTGTTAAAGCTAAAGGCAGGTGTTACTGTTGCGTTAACAGTTATAGAAACTGTAGCTACTTCACCACATTGACTAGCTGTATTAGGTGTAAACACATAATTTGTAGCTCCTGTTGTATTGGTGTCAATAGTTGTAGTATTCCAAGTACCTGTAATTCCGTTGTCAGAAGTTATAGGTAATGCATCTGCAGTTGTTCCTTCACAGTATGTAGTGTTAAAGCTAAAAGCAGGTGTTACTGTTGCATTAATAGTTACAGAAACTGTAGCTACTTCACCACATTGACTAGCAGTATTAGGTGTAAACACATAATCTGTAGCTCCTGTTATATTGGTGTCAATAGTTGCAGTATTCCAAGTACCTGTAATTCCGTTGTCAGAAATTATAGGTAATGCATCTGCAGTTGTTCCTTCACAGTATGTAGTGTTAAAGCTAAAAGCAGGTGTTACTGTTGTATTAACAGTTACAGAAACCGTAGCTACTTCACCACATTGACTAGCAGTATCAGGTGTAAATACATAATCTGTAGCTCCTGTTGTATTGGTGTCAATAGTTGCAACATTCCAAGTACCATCAATTCCATTATCCGAAGTTGTAGGTAATGCGTTAGCAGTAGCAGATTGACAGTATGTAGTTGTAAAACTAAACATAGGAGTAACAGTTGCATTAACTGTTACAGAAACTGTTGTAGGTTCACCACATTGATTCGGAACATTAGGCGTAAATACATAATTAGTATTTCCAATTGCATTTGTATTAACACTAGCAACATTCCAAGTACCATCAATTCCGTTATCCGAAGTTGTAGGTAATGCATTAGCTGTAGCAGCTTGACAGTATGTAGTTGTAAAACTAAATGTAGGAGTAACAGTTGCATTAACTGTTACAGAAACTGTTGTAGGTTCACCACATTGATTCGCAACATTAGGTGTAAATACATAATTAGTATTTCCAATTGCATTTGTATCAATACTAGCAACATTCCAAGTACCATCAATTCCGTTATCCGAAGTTGTAGGTAATGCATTAGCTGTAGTAGCTTGACAGTATGTAGTTGTAAAACTAAATGTAGGAGTTACAGTTGCATTAACCGTTACTGAAACTGTTAATGGGTCAGCACATTCTGTTCCTGCTGGAGTAAATACATAATCTGTAGTACCTGTTGTATTGGTGTCAATAGTTGCAACATTCCAAGTACCATCAATTCCATTATCAGAAGTTGTAGGTAATGTATTAGCTGTAGTAGCTTGACAGTATGTAGTTGTAAAACTAAATGTAGGAGTAGCTTTATTTGTAATATTAACAGTTACTGTTAATGGGTCAGCACATTCAGTTGCTGCTGGCGTAAATACGTAATCAGTATCACCAATAGTAGTTGTACTAATTGTAGCTGGTGCCCAAGTACCTGTAATACCATTATTATCAGTATTAGGTAAAGCATTTGCAGTAGCATCTTCACAATAAGAAGTTGTTAAAGTAAATACTGGAGTAGCTTTATTTGTAATATTAACAGTTATGGTTAATGGGTCAGCACATTCAGTTCCTGCTGGAGTAAATGTATAATCAGTATCACCAATAGTAGTTGTACTAATTGTAGCTGGTGCCCAAGTACCTGTAATACCATTATTATCAGCAGTAGGTAAAGTGTTTGCAGTAGCATCTTCACAATAAGAAGTTGTTAAAGTAAATACCGGAGTCGCTTTATTTGTAATAGTAACAGTAATAGTTAATGGGTCAGCAGTTTCTGTTGGAGCTGGAGTAAATGTATAATCAGTATCGCCAATAGTAGTTGTACTAATTGTAGCTGGTGCCCAAGTACCTGTAATACCACTATTATCAGAAGTAGGTAAAGAATCAGGAATAGCATCTTCACAATAAGAAGTAGTTACACTAAATATAGGAGTTGATTTACTTGCAATATTAACAGTTAAAGTTAATGGGTCAGCACATTCTGTTCCTGCTGGTGTAAATACATAATCAGTATCACCAATAGTAGTTGTACTAATTGTAGCTGGTGCCCAAGTACCTGTAATACCATTATCATCAGTATTAGGTAAAGTATCTGGAGTATCATTTTCGTGATAAGAAGTAGTTACACTAAATACCGGAGTCGCTTTATTACTAATACTTATATTTACTGTTAACGGGTCAGCACATTCAGTTCCTGCTGGCGTAAATGTATAATCAGTATTACCAATAGTAGTTGTACTAATTGTAGCTGGTGCCCAAGTACCTGTAATACCATTATTATCAGTATTAGGTAAAGCATTTGCAGTAGCATCTTCACAATAAGAAGTTGTTAAAGTAAATACCGGAGTCGCTTTATTTGTAATAGTAACACTTACCGTTAAAGGGTCAGCACATTCAGTTGCTGCTGGTGTAAATACATAATCAGTATTACCAATAGTAGTTGTACTAATTGTAGCTGGTGCCCAAGTACCTGTAATACCATTATTATCAGTATTAGGTAAAACATTTGCAGTAGCATCTTCACAGTAAGAAGTTGTTAAAGTAAATACTGGAGTAGCTTTATTTGTAATATTTACAGTTACCGTTAATGGGGCAGCAGCTTCTGTTGGAGCTGGCGTAAATACATAGTCAGTATCACCAATAGTAGTTGTACTAATTGTAGCTGGTGCCCAAGTACCTGTAATACCATTATTATCAGTATTAGGTAAAGCATTTGCAGTAGCATCTTCACAATAAGAAGTTGTTAAAGTAAATACTGGAGTCGCTTTATCTGTAATAGTAACAGTTATTGTTAATGGATCAGCACATTCAGTTGCTGCTGGCGTAAATGTATAATCAGTATCACCAATAGTAGTTGTACTAATTGTAGCTGGTGCCCAAGTACCTGTAATACCATTATTATCAGTATTAGGTAGAATATCTGCAATATCATCTTCGTTATAAGAAGTTGCTACACTAAATACCGGAGTCGCTTTATTTGTAATATTTACAGTTACCGTTAATGGGTCAGCAGCTTCTGTTGGAGCTGGCGTAAATACATAATCAGTATTACCAATAGTAGTTGTACTAATTGTAGCTGGTGCCCAAGTACCTGTAATACCATTATTATCAGTATTAGGTAAAGCATTTGCAGTAGCATCTTCACAATAAGAAGTTGTTAAAGTAAATACCGGAGTAGCTTTATCTGTAATAGTAACAGTTATTGTTAATGGATCAGCACATTCAGTTGCTGCTGGCGTAAATGTATAATCAGTATCACCAATAGTAGTTGTACTAATTGTAGCTGGTGCCCAAGTACCTGTAATACCATTATTATCAGTATTAGGTAGAATATCTGCAGTATCATTTTCGTTATAAGAAGTTGCTACACTAAATACCGGAGTCGCTTTATTCGTAATAGTAACCGTTACCATTAATGGGTCAGCACATTCAGTTCCTGCTGGTGTAAATGTATAATCAGTATTACCAATAGTAGTTGTACTAATTGTAGCTGGTGCCCAAGTACCTGTAATACCATTATTATCAGTATTAGGTAAAGCATTTGCAGTAGCATCTTCACAATAAGAAGTTGTTAAAGTAAATACCGGAGTAGCTTTATTTGTAATAGTAACAGTAATAGTTAATGGATCAGCAGCTTCTGTTGGAGCTGGCGTAAATACATAATCAGTATTACCAATAGTAGTTGTACTAATTGTAGCTGGTGCCCAAGTACCTGTAATACCATTATTATCAGTATTAGGTAACGCATTTGCAGTAGCATCTTCACAATAAGAAGTTGTTAAAGTAAATACTGGAGTCGCTTTATCTGTAATAGTAACAGTTATTGTTAATGGATCAGCACATTCAGTTGCTGCTGGCGTAAATGTATAATCAGTATCACCAATAGTAGTTGTACTAATTGTAGCTGGTGCCCAAGTACCTGTAATACCATTATTATCAGTATTAGGTAGAATATCTGCAATATCATCTTCGTTATAAGAAGTTGCTACACTAAATACCGGAGTCGCTTTATTTGTAATATTTACAGTTACCGTTAATGGGTCAGCACATTCAGTTCCTGCTGGCGTAAATGTATAATCAGTATTACCAATAGTAGTTGTACTAATTGTAGCTGGTGCCCAAGTACCTGTAATACCATTATTATCAGTATTAGGTAAAGCATTTGCAGTAGCATCTTCACAATAAGAAGTTGTTAAAGTAAATACCGGAGTCGCTTTATTTGTAATAGTAACCGTTACCGTTAATGGGTTAGCACATTCAGTTGCTGCTGGCGTAAATACATAATCAGTATCACCAATAGCAGTTGTACTAATTGTAGCTGGTGCCCAAGTACCTGTAATACCATTATCTGATGTTGTAGATAAAGCATCAGCAGTATCACCTTCACAATAAGAGTTATTTACAGTAAAAGTAGGAGTTGTTTTGTTTGTAACAGTAACTACTACATCAGCAGTATCAGTAACATCTGTTACTCCATCACAATCTTTAGCGGTAATGGTAACAGTATAAGTTCCATCATGTACCGTTTGTGCATCTGTTGTAACTTGTGGGTTTTTAGCTGTTGAAGTAAAACCATTTGGTCCTGTCCAAGAATATGTAGCTGTAGTAGTGTCTATAGTACCTGCAATTACTACATCTAAATCTATAGCATCATTTTGACATACTGTTTGATTAGCCGTTAACGGATTAATAGTTAACGAACTTTCTACAGTTAATGTTCCTGTTCTAACAATTGTATAGCCAAAAAACTCTATGGTAAGTTCATATGTACCAGCATCAGTTGGAGCTACTGAAGCTATAGTATAATCTTTATCTGTAGAAACAACACTTCCGTTAGGATGTTTCCAACTGTAAGTAACTCTAGAGTCAGTATCTAAAATATCAGGGTAGTTATTGCTAACATTAAATTTACCTTCTTGTCCTTCACAAAGTACTCCAGGCATGGTATCGGTAAATGTAATATCACCAAAATTATCAGTGTTAAATAAGAACATTTGTACTCCAGATAAACCACTACCAAAAGTAATGTTTCTAAAGTCTATTTTTTTAACAAGTGTTGTTCCGTCTTGTCCGTTTGTAAAGTTTGTATCATCAACAAATATAGCGTGAACTTTACCTGGTTTAGAGTATCTACGGTCTGTTCTACCAGCTTGTCGATTTCCTACAGCTGGTACAGATGCCCAAATTCTATCTGCCTGAAAAGCCCCATTATTTATAATAATTTCAGCCTCTTCATCAGCAGTTTGTGCTACTGCATCATCTTTTTGTTCTACAAACATTTTTCCTGTTACAGGTGTATCTGCATTATTACGAACACCTGCGTAAATACCATCTTTATTAATAAAATCATCACCATGTAAACGGTAATATTTTCCAGTAATAGGACCTCCTTGTGGGTCATTAAAAGAAATATTATAGGTATAAAGCCCTGTTTCTGTTAAATCATATACAACTTGATTGTTAGGGTCGGGTAGTGCTAAACCTCTAAACCAACTAGAGTCATAAATACCTCCTGTATTGTTAAAATAATTGGCACTAGTTGTGTAAAAAGGGTGTCCATCTATACCTGTGGTAGTACCTGGTCCATTATTAAAATCAGGTCCTGTATTTGGTCCTTGGTAAGGTCCTCTCCATGTTCCACCTCCTGATTTATCATTTCGTACATTTATAGATTGTATTAAAGTACCATCATAATTATTAATTTCAACAGTTCCACTTAAGTTGTTTAGCTGATGAAACCAACGTTCTATCATATTTCCATTTGCATCAAAAACATCCCAACCCCATTCATTTGCGTTTGGTAAGTTTTGTGTTTCTATAACATGTAACCTATTATCATGTCCCATGTTTCTTATGTCATCCGCTCCATGAAAACTAAGCATGTGTACTTTTTTACCTGGAGTTACTACACAGTCAAAAACATATTGGTCATTAATCCAGTCTGTAGTATTTTCTCTTTCTACCTCTGGTAATACGCTTTGTATAATATCAACTATTAATGCTCTACTTGGCACTAAATCATGGTCAGCATTTAATCTGTTGTAGTATTCTGTGTTAAAGTTCTTAAAAAAGTCAGGGTCTTCTATGTACATTTTATAAAACGCACCAGAACTAGTTCCGTATCTTTCCCAGTGTGCTCCTGTACCAATATCTGAAGAAAAGAAATCAGTAGTACTTAATTGCTCGTGATTTTGAAAATCATAATCCCAATCAAAAGGCATCCCTCTAGAGTGCCCCCAGTGACGATTTAAATCATCTTCATTAAAAAAATTAGGGTATCTTTCAATAATTTCATCCATAACAATAAGTGCAATAGACTCTGCCATTCCTTCTTCAAAACCACTAAGCGTAGGCTCATAATGCCACTCATCATTCATAGATAAAGTAATGTTATCTCTCCATCCATGAATAAGCTCATGTATCATTAAACGTGGTTGATCCATATCACCCTGTCCGTTGTCTCCATAACTAGAAGCTATACGGTTTGGGCCATTATAAAATGTATTGGTACCTACTGCTAAGGCATCATTTACAATATTTAAAGTATGGCTACGTGGTGGTGCTCCAAAAATTTCTTCTATAATTGGTATTGCTATATCATATAAAGGACGCATATTATCGGCTTGCCATTGAGCAAAAGGACCTGCACCATTTACTCCGTAATTAGTTTCTATATTAACTGTAACGGCAGTACCAGCCTGCCCAAGTTCTTCCCAGTTAAATTGTAAAGGACCTAATACTCTTGTAGGTGCAAATTGCCAATTATCTTCACCTCTAAGGTGAATATAAAAATCGGTACCTTCTGCAATAACACCTTCATCTGGAGTTCCTGCATATGCACTATTTGCAGCTTCTCTTTGTAGTTCTACTAAACTATACCCCCAAGTAGTTTTTTGCTGCCCTCCTAATCCTTGGTCATATCTAAGGTTTCTACTTTGAGGGGAGTTCGGATCTGGGCTAGTACCAATAGAAAAACTTTGAAAAGAACCAGTAGTCCAGTTTACAGCAACACTATGGATACTTTCAACAGTAGCAACTACATTAGTAGCTCTTTGTGCTGTTTTTGAACGTGAAGTTTTTGCCTGAACCTTATCTCTTTCAGTATAAGCTTTTGTTTTGTAGTTTTTAGGAACTGGACTACATGATTTGGGTATGTACCGTTCTTCTTGATTAAGACCGATAGGGTCGTTATTTTGAGCCATAAGAGGCATCATTGCAAAGAATGCATAAAAAATAAAAACGAGATGTTTCTTGGACAGCATAAATGTATTATGTTTTAGTTTTTACAGTTAAATATTGTTTTAAACAAGGGGGGAGGGTAAAAAAATATTATTCTGTAATGTTAACAGGTTAATAAAGTATTGTTAAAAATTAATTTTACTTTTTAAGTCAATAAAGGTATGTTAAAAATGATAAATATTCAACATTTTTACCTTTTTTTATGTTTTTTCGTAAAATAGACCTTTTGATTATACTGTATGTATAATAGTTTATTTATTGTTTTTCCTATTTAGGAATGGTGTTTTTTACTAATGTTTACAAGGGTTTTTGTTTTTTTAATTGTGTTTAGAATTTATAAAATGCTGTTTTTAGTTTTTTTGTAAAATATCTTTTTTACAATAAGATATTTTTATAGTTGAGGGTTAAAAATTAACATTTTATTATTAATTATTTGTTTATTTGGTGCATTTATTTTAAAATTATTGTTTTAAGAATTGGCTATTTGATATTTAAACTGATTTTAATAAATTATATACCTACTTTTGTAGTATGGATAAAGATTTAGAGAACTTAGAGAAGTTAGCCAAAGATGTAGAGCGAGAGAATAAAAAATATTTTGCAACAATAAAAAAAAGAACTCCTAAAAATTTGGATGTTGTTATGCAGGATTTGCATGATAAGGAGTTTGCTAAAACGGATTGTTTAGATTGTGGTAATTGTTGTAAAACTACAAGCCCTATTTTTACAGATAAGGATATTGAGCGTATTGCTAAACATTTAAAAATGAAGGTACGTGCTTTTGAAGAGCAGTATTTAGAGCGTGATGAGGATGATTTTATGGTGTTAAAAACGGCTCCTTGTTCATTTTTAGATGAGCGTGATAACTCGTGTTTTATTTATCATGTTCGTCCGAAGGCGTGTTCGGAGTATCCGCATACGAATCGTAAAAAGTTTATTCAGGTTGCTGATTTAACTATTGCTAATACTGCTATTTGTCCTGCTACTTATAGAATTGTAGAGGAGCTTAAAAAGCGTTTGCCTGTTAGGTCAAACGAAAAAATTAAAAGGTTAGGGTAGTAGTTGTATATTGGTGCTTTATTAATATAGTATTTACCGTTTATAGTGTCATAATTTATTTGATGTTATAAACGGTTTTTTTTGTTATTACCTAAATATTATAAATAGGCTTAGCCCCGATTGTAGCGTTTGTTTGAGCTCCTCGCAGAGAGCGAGTGCGAAAAGCGGGAAATGGCTACTTATTATTTTTTGTTTTTAGGGTTATTGATTTTAAAAATAACAGGAGTTATGCTCTAACCATCTGCCTTTTCGTTTTAGGTCAAAATCAACATGTAGTATAATTTCATGGGTGTTAAAATTATTAGCTATTGTGTTTAATTTTTTATCATAAGCGTATCCAATACGATATTTTTGATTAATAATTAAGGCAAATAGAATGCTTGCGGCGTCATTATAACGGTATGATAGCCCTGCTTCTAAGTAGTTTTTATAAAGAAAATTTGTGTTAATGTCTATAGAAAGGGGTAGGGTGTTTGTGTGTTTTATTATTGTTGATGGTTTGCATATAAGAGTTTCGGATAGTTGAAAACGTATACCTGCTGTGGCAAAATAATTGATGTTATTTGATAGTTTACTGGTGTTGCCGTTTTGTTGTATTAAAAATTGCTTGCTTTGTAATAGGTGGGGTGCCGATAGGCCTATAAAGTAGTTTTTATTATAAAAGTATGCTCCAAAACCTATGTTTGGGGTGTTGCCGTTTGTGTTGTTATAGGTATCATTGTCTGGCGTTATGCCTTGGGCTAGCTTGTTATTAAAGTAGGTGAGGCCTCCTTTTAACCCGAAGGCAAGCCTTGAGTGTATAGAGGTTATTATAGTGTAGGATGCGTCTACATTAATATTGGTGCTTTCTGTAAGGCCTAGCTTATCGTTAATAATGGTTGCTCCTATACCTATACCGCTGTTTGTTCTTCCGTTTATAGATAGGGTATTGGTTGTAGGGGCTCCTGTAACTCCTACCCATTGTTGCCTTGTTAGTAATGATATGTTTAAATCGGATCTAGCACCAACGGCTGCTGGGTTTAATACCTGCATATTATATAGGTATTGTGTGTAATGTGGTACTTGTTGTGCTATACAAACTAGGCTGTAACAAGTTATTAATACGCTTAAAAATAGTTTTTTTGTTTGTATCATCTTGTAAGTTGTATAAAGTTTGTTTTTGCTTTTGTTTTACCGTCGTTAAAATTTAAGGTGTAGTAGTATACGCCTGCGGGTACGGGTTTGCCTTTGTGGTTTCCGTTCCACCAAAGTGGTGTTGTGCTACCGTTATTGCTGTAGTTGTATATTTCGCTTCCCCAGCGGTCGTATATTATTAGTTTAAAGTTAGGAAACTCTTCAATGCCTGCTATTTTAAATACATCGCTTTTTCCATCGCCATTGGGTGAGAATAGGTTTGGAATATCGTCATCTTTAATGGTACCTGTGCTAATTATTGTGGCGTTTGTGCTTGTTATGGTTGTTTGTAATACCATTGTTTCGGTATTTTCATTTATGTTATCGTTTGTGGTGGGTATAGTTATGGTTATTGAATTGGTATAGGCTGGTATTGTATTAGAGGTACGTGTTGTTTGATAGTCTAATGATCCGGTTGTGGTATTGTCAAAGGTTTCAACACTTAGGTTTATAGGTTGGTAGTTTAGCATAGGTTCTAAATTTGCATTTAAAAGCTTAATTGTAAATACTAAATTGTCACCTTCGGTAACTGTTGGATTGTTTATTTGTATTATAGGTGTTGGGTCAATGTCAATAATACTAGCTATTTTGTTTAGGTCTTGACTGCTTACGTTATTGCTGGTTACGGTACCTGTTACGTTTAAGTTTTCAGTGTCAGGTTCGTTTAGGTTGTCAATTATTGTAGGTATGGTAAATGAAACTTGTGTATTGGTATTATTAGGGTTTTCAGTTCCTTGAATGGTAAGGTTTTTTGTTGTGCTAGTATAGTCATTAGGACTTATAGCTTGGTTGTTGGTTGTTTTTACAGTTATATTTATTGGAGTTGATGATGGGTGGCTAATGCTTATGGTGTGTGCTAAATTTGTACCTTCATTTGCTGTAGCGTTATTCATGGTAATTAGTGGTGCAAGATCATTGTTTATAATTGTTCCAACTGCTGATATAGAGTTGTTTATAGTGTTTTGTGAGGTTATTATGCCATTTATGGTAAAAAGTTCATTGAGTTCATAAATAGTATCATCTAGGGTAGGTATGGCAAATTGTGCTGTTTCTTGATAAGCAGGAATATTTATAGTAGTGTTGCTAACTTGGTTATAGTCATAAGGGGCGTTAGCTACTGTGTATTGAGTTGTTGTAGTTGTACCGTTAGTAGTGTTTAGGTTAATGCTTATTGGTGATGCGCTTTGTACTAATATAGCGTTGTTGTTTTTGGTAACTAATGAAATTGTAAAAATTATATTTTCAGATTCGTTTGCAGCAGCATTATTTATAAGTACTACTATGGCTATAATTTCTCTCCAATCTTTTTCAGGAGTATCAGTATTATCAACGTTAGGAAAAAAAGTAGGTGTTTGATTATTTGTTGGGTTTACACTATTGTTGTTAGTGTCAAAAGCATCGTCTAAGCCATCATTATCAGTGTCTAAGTTTAGGGCTGTTGTTTCAGGAATGCCATCATTATTTAAATCCCAAGCTTCAATATAATCATTTCTAATATCATTGTCTGAATTATTATCAATGTAATCGGGTATAAAATCGCCATCAGTATCTACAGTAACTATTCCGTTGCTATAAGCAGTATCTATACCTGCTAAAGTGTATGTGTTATTTGGAGCTGTGTAGTTGGAAGTGGTTTGTGCTTCAATGTTATCAACAATACCATCATCATCAGCATCAATATCTATAAAATTAGGGTTTCCGTTATTGTCAGTATTGATAATAATATAGTTAATGTTGGTGGTGGTGGTGTCATTAATTTCGACACTATTATCTAGTCCATTTATACCTACATTGTTATTGGTAGTTCCGTTTAAATTAGTGTCTAAAAGAGCGTTTCCAGCTTCTACAATATCAAAAATTCCATCGTTATCACTGTCTAAATCAAAATGATTAGGAACACCGTCGTTGTCAAAATCAAAAATATCAACAATTCCATCATTATTAGCATCGGTACCAAAATCGATATCTCTATAATTAGGAATAAAATCATTATCATGATCGGCAACAGGGTTTAGGCCGTTGTATTCGTCAATATCTCTAATGGTATCGTTGTCGTTATCAATATCAAAATTATTAGTAATAGTATCATTATCTGTATCTGTAGTGGCGTTAATATTTATAGATGCTGTAGCATTTATAGTATTATTCAAGGGGTCTGTGGTTAATAAATTAGAAGTGCTAATACCAGTGCAATTTTCATTAAAAAGTACAGAAAACTCTATAGTAATACTTTGGTTTGTTTCTAAGATACCAGAGGTGCCGTTAAAAAAGTTAACATCGCTAGTTCCGTTATAAGTGGTGTTTATTATAGGAGGAATTGTTGCGGTAGAGTTTTCAATAATAGGGGTGCTTACTGAAATGATATTACCGCTACATATAGTGTTTAAACTATTTTGTAGTTGTAAGTTTTGAAGTTGAATAGCTTTACTGGTATTGGTTATGGTAACTTGAAAAGTAAGTTGCTCGTGTTCTAAAATACCATTTGGAGCAGTGTTTGTATTGGAAATAATTTTATCAACATTTGAAGATGCTTGAAAGGAAAAACTCATGTTAGAGGTACTACATGTACATTGTAATGAGGATGATGCGGTTTCTGTAGCCGTACTTGTAGGGTAATAACGGTCTAAATGATTTCCAAGACTATCTGACCAGTTGACGAAAGAAAAATTACGGGTATTTGTAGCAGTTGTTTCGTCATAACTGTCTAAAGAACCTTGTGTTTGAGATTGACCTATTTGGCTAAAATAATTAGTATTGGTGTTAGAAATAGGTTCAATTAAGTAAAATATATTTAAAATAATTGTTTCACCTGGTTGTAATGAGTTGTTGGTGTTTAATAAAAGCGGACTTGTGTTTCCGTTATAATTAGTGTTTATAGTTACTGGAGGGCCTGAAATTTGAGAAACTACTAGTTGATCAAAAATAATTCCGTTATCTAAAAAACTACCTAAGCCCATATTGTAATTAACATTGGTAGCAGTTGCTGTTCCTTCATTAGTAATAATAACGCTATTAGTATAATCAAAGGTTCCGTTTGAATTAACTAAAGGATTTGTTTCAGGAATAAATAAAGCAGCTGTAACTACAGCTTGCGTGGTGTGAAAATCGGTAAGTAAAAGGTTATTAGTTGCATTACCAATAGAAGAAGTGATGTTTAAGGTTGTGTTAAAATCTATTCCACTACCTGAAGGTGTTGGGTTTGGACGTCCGTTACAAAATGGGTTAACGGTAACGCAAAAACTTATATTTACTGACTGTCTAGGGTATAGAATAGCATTATTTATAGTGTTACTGCTAAATATAGAGGCAGATGTGGCATTTAAAAAATCAGGGTTTATTGTAGCGTCATTAAATTCTAACGGATAAGGGTTATTTATATAATCTGTTGTTTGAGAGGTGTTTATGTTTATGTCGTCAATTTCTGTAACACAACCAGTACCAAAGGTTGCTTGCAGGTTGTTGGTTAAATCAATATTATTTATAAGGTTTGAGGCATGATAGTCTCTCGCGGTACTGCTATTTCTAAATGTAATATTATATGAAATTTTGTATTCGCCATTAGCTGTATATCCTTGATTACAGCTTTCTAACCTTGTTATTTCAATTAAATCTGTAATATTTTCAACGGTTAAAAGTAAGTTAGCAGTAGTTGTATAGGTACCATCAAAAAGAGTGTAAGTAATTACACTTACATTTCCTGTATAATTAGGAGTAGGGTTAAAGTTATAGCTACCATTTGAATTTATAGTAATAGTACCTTCGGTAAAAGTAGCCGTTTCTCCTGCATTATAATTAACACTATTGATACTAAATTGGGTAACTGTTAAAGGGGTGTTATCTAAATCAGTATCGTTAATTAATACACCAGGGGCATTTACAGCCAAAACAGTATTAATTTCTGCTGTATCGTAATTATCAATAGCTATTGGTTGGTTTAGGTTTTCAATAGCTATTTGTAGGTTTGCACTAGTTGAAAAAGTACCATTAGAAACTGTGTAGTTAATAACACTAGTATTTCCTGTATAATTAGTACTAGGAATATATATATAACTACCATTTGAATTTAATGTAATATTACCTTCAGTAAAGGTTGCGGTTTCTCCTGCTGTATAATTAATACTATTAATACTAAAAGAGGTTATGGTTAAAGTGTTGTTATTTGCATCGGTATCATTATTTAGTACTCCAGGTTCATTAACCAATAAGCTAGTATTTATATTAGTAGTATTGCTATCGTTTAAAGCGTTGGGTGTTGTTTGTGCTACACTAAATTGAGAAAGTAGAGTATTTAAAAACAGTATTAAGTAAAATTTCTTTATCATAGTTTTGGGGGTAAAAAAAATACTTTATCAAATTAAGTATTTATTAAGTTTTAAAAAAAAAAATATTTAATTAATTATTTATTAAAATTAATTCTAAATAATTTTTTTATTATAAGATTGATGTATTTTTAAATTATAATTTAAAAATATATAAGTTAGTTATGTTTAAAAAGTATTATTTTGTTTTTTAATTAAATTAATTATTTTTTTACCACGAGCTTCACAACCTTTACTTTCATGTATTATTTTAGTAGTAATTAAGTATTTTAACTCTATATGAATCCATTCTTTTTTTAAGCCAAATAAAAATAAAAAAGTCATTGTGTAGGCTCGTACAGCTATTTTTTGATCTGTAATAAGCCAATCAAAACCTGTTTCAATAATGGTATCTATGTGTTTTTTAGTTAATATTACTTGTGTTTTATTTTTCTTTTTAGAGGTGTATGCAATAGCTAAATGTTCACAAATTTTTGCGCAAGGCCTAACAGCACTATTAAAATGTACTTTAGAAATGTTTGAGGTAAAAATAGTTATAAACGGATGAATGTGTGCAATTCCATAATGTGTACAAATCCATTCTAAAACCCAAGCTGCTTTAATAGATAGCTTATTATCTACGTCAAAAGTTAAAAAAATTAAGTGTTTTATTAAATTTGGATGTTCTAATACAATATTTGCAGCATTATTTCTGTTTACTCTAGCAGGGTTTTGCATATTATTTAAAACAGAAATTAAAAAATGAATACTCATATTAGTACAGTTTATGTATTTTTGATACTTGTAAATTATTAAATTAGTAAAAAATTATCAATGTTAAATATAAAAAGGATATTTTCAATAATACTTTTATTAGCTACTTTTTTTATTGTATCTGTAAAAGCCCAGAATATAAATAAATTTGATGCTAACGGAAGTAGAACAGGTGTTTGGAAAAAGTTTTATAATAATGGTAAGATTCGTTACACAGGTAAGTTTAAAAATGGAAAAGAAATAGGTGTTTTTAAGTTTTATGCTAAAACATCATCTTTACAGCCAGCAATTGTAAAAACATATGTTAACGATACAGCATTTGTTAAGTTTTATGATGAATTTGGTAAGTTAAAAAGTGAAGGTAAAATGATAGGAAAAAACCGTATAGGTAAATGGATTTACTATTTTTCAAATGGAAAACTTTTTTCTGAAGAAGAATATAAGGATGGTAAACTAGATGGGGTTCTTAAAAACTATTATCCTAACGGAACTTTAACCCAAGAAGCTAGGTACGTAGCTGGAAAAAAGAACGGACTGTCTAAAACTTTTACAGATTCGGCTATTTTAATAGAAGAGGTGTTATATGTTAATGATAAGTTAGAAGGAAAGGCAACTTATTACGATTTGAAAGGTGGAATAAAAGAAGAAGGAATGTATCAAAACGGAAAAAGAGTAGGAAAGTGGGAGTTTTATATGGATGGAGAAAAAGTTGATAAAAGAAAAAGAGAGAAGTTAGCTGATTTTAAACAATAATAAAAAAAATAGCTTTATATAATTTATTAATAAAGCTATTCAGTTTAATGATTATACTAAACAGAAACTTATTCGTAAATTTGCTTCTTACAAAAGTGTATAATGAAAAGAGTAGTAGTAGGACTTTCGGGTGGGGTAGATAGTAGTGTAACGGCTTATTTACTTAAAGAGCAAGGGTATGAGGTAATTGGCTTGTTTATGAAAAATTGGCACGATGATTCGGTAACCATATCTGATGAATGCCCATGGTTAGAGGATAGTAATGATGCAATGATTGTTGCTGATAAATTAGGAATTCCTTTTCAAACAGTAGATTTAAGCGATCAATACAAAGAGCGTATTGTTGATTATATGTTTAATGAGTACGAAAAAGGACGCACACCAAACCCTGATATTTTATGTAATCGAGAAATTAAGTTTGATGTTTTTATGGATATCGCCTTAAGTTTAGGAGCTGATTATGTTGCAACAGGTCATTATTGCCGTAAAGCTGAACAGATAATTGGTGGTAAACCTATTTACAAGTTATTGGCAGGAAAAGATACTAATAAAGATCAATCGTATTTTTTATGTCAATTATCACAAAAACAGCTTGCTAAAGCAATGTTTCCTATTGGTGAATTAACAAAGCCAGAGGTAAGAGAAATTGCTAAAAAAGCAGATTTAATTACGGCCGATAAAAAAGATTCTCAAGGATTATGTTTTATAGGTAAGGTTCGTTTGCCAGATTTTTTACAGCAAAAATTACAGCCTAAACAAGGTGTAATAATTCAAATACCAAGTAGTTTTAAACAGTATAGTAAAACAATCCCTAAATTTGAAAATGAAGAAGCTGAACTAGCATATTTTGCTACTAAATTCTCGTACAATAAAGATGAGGGGAAAATTGTAGGTAAGCACCAAGGTGCTCATTATTTTACCAAAGGACAACGAAAGGGTTTAAATGTTGGTGGCACAAAAGAAGCATTATATGTTATTGAAACAGATGTTATTGAAAATATAATTTATGCAGGTGAGGGTAAAAATCATCAAGGTTTGTATAGAAAGGTATTGTTTGTTTCTAATGATGAATTACACTGGATTCGTGAAGATTTGGCCTTGTTGCCAGGAGAAAAAATGGAAGTTGAGGCAAGAATTCGTTACCGCCAAAAATTAGAAAAAGCAACTTTACATAAGGTTGATAGTGGTTTGTATGTTGCCTTTGAAAATAAACAATCTGCTATTCAAGAGGGGCAATTTGTAGCTTGGTATTTTGCTGAAGAACTGTTAGGTTCTGGAGTTATTTCTTAAAAAAAATAGTTAAGTATTTTTTTGTTATTGTTTTATACGGGTGAAGTGAGTTTGTGTTCATTTATAAAAAATAAAAATACTATTTTAGTAATATTATATAACTTATTAGTATTAGATTGTTTATGAGAATATTACACAAAAAAACAACTTTTTATATATAAATATATACGCTTTGAAAAACAAAATTACTCAACTTTTTAATATAAAATATCCAATTATTCAAGGAGGAATGGTTTGGGTTTCTGGTTGGAAATTAGCTGCGGCAGTTTCTAATGCTGGCGGTTTAGGTTTAATTGGTGCAGGGTCTATGTACCCTGATGTTTTGAAAGAACATATTAGAAAGTGTAAAAAAGCAACAGATAAGCCTTTTGGAGTAAATGTACCAATGTTATATCCTGATATAGAAAAAATTATGGATGTTATTATTGGAGAGGGAGTTAAAATTGTTTTTACATCAGCAGGAAATCCTAAAACTTGGACTTCTTTTTTAAAAGATAAAGGAATTACAGTAGTACATGTAGTAAGTTCTGTAAAGTTTGCATTAAAAGCTGAAGTTGCAGGAGTAGATGCTCTGGTTTGTGAAGGTTTTGAAGCAGGAGGGCATAATGGACGTGAAGAAACAACTACGTTTACATTAATACCCATGGTAAAAGAACAAGTATCTATTCCTGTAATTGCAGCTGGAGGAATAAGTTCAGGTAAAAGTATGCTTGCAGCAATGGTTTTAGGGGCTAATGGAGTGCAAATAGGAAGTCGTTTTGCTGCTACTTTAGAATCTTCAGCACATGTTAATTTTAAACAAACTATTATTGATGTTAAAGATGGTGATACCTATTTAACATTAAAAGAATTAGCGCCTGTTAGATTGGTGAAAAATAAATTTTATAACGCTTTACAGACCTTATATAAGGAAAATTCTAGTATTGAAGATATTAAAGAATTTTTAGGGCGTGCTCGAGCTAAAAAAGGAATGTTTGAAGGTGATTTAGATGAAGGAGAACTTGAAATTGGTCAGGTTGCAGGGTTAATTCATCAAATAAAACCAGCAAAACAAGTGTTAGAGGAAATTATTACTGAGTTTAATAAAGTTAAATTAAAGATGAGTTTTTTTTAATCTTGTTTATATTTTGTTATTTTAGTTTTTTTATGTCTTTTTTTAGTGATTTAATGATGATTTAAGGCTTTTATTAATAATGTTCTTGTGCTTATATGTATTTTTTTTATTAATAGGTTTTACGTGTTTTTTTTAATTTTATGCTTTTTTTTAATTAGGTGTATAAATATAAAAAAAGCGTTGTGATTTTCACAACGCTTTTTTTATATTTAAATAAGAAGTAATTCTTAACCTCTTCTTTCTTTAATTCTAGCTTTTTTACCAGTAAGACCTCTAAAGTAAAAAATACGTGCTCTACGTACAATACCTTTTTTGTTTATTTCTATTTTTTGAATAGCAGGTAAGTTTATTGGGAAAATACGCTCAACACCTACAGTACCAGACATTTTTCTAATAGTAAAAGTTTCAGAAGAACCAACACCTCTTTTTTGTATTACTACACCTCTAAAGAACTGAGTACGTACTTTTTCACCTTCTCTAATTTCGTAGTAAACGGTTATAGTGTCTCCTGCAGAAAATTGAGGTAATTCATTTTTTGTTACAAATTCGTTTTGAACAAATTTAATTAAATCCATTGTAATAATATTTATATAGTTTTATAAAACAACATACACGATTTTCGTCAGAGGTTAATTTACGGGTGCAAAAATAATTAAATTATTGTAAAAATAGAAGGTTTTAACATAATAATTATTAAACTAATTGATTGTGGTTGTTAATTTAAAAAAGTTATGTAATAGCACTTTGATTAATCATTTAATAAATCAGGTCTAATATTTTTAGTGTGTTCATAGGCTTTTTTACTTCTCCATTCTTCTATTTTTGGAAAATTACCTGATAGTAATATTTCAGGAACTTTCATTTCTTTATATTCAGCGGGTCTTGTATATACGGGGGGTGATAGTAAGTTGTCTTGAAAAGAATCTGTTAAAGCAGATTGTTCATCGCCTAAAACGCCAGGTATTAAACGTACCACAGCATCACATAAAATAGCAGCGGCTAATTCACCACCTGTTAAAACATAATCGCCAATAGAAATTTCTTTGGTGATAAATTTATCACGAACGCGTTGATCTACCCCTTTGTAATGACCTGTTAAAATAATAATATTTTGTTTTAAAGATAGTGTGTTTGCTGTAGCTTGGTTTAAGGTTTTAGCGTCAGGTGTCATATAAATAATTTCATCATATGTTCTTTCTAGTTGTAATTTAGAAATACACTTATCTATAGGTTCTATCATTAAAACCATACCAGCTCCACCACCAAATTGGGTGTCGTCTAGTTTTTTGTAAGAACCAATTCCATAATCACGTAAATTATGAAAGTGAATTTCCGCTAAACCTTTGTCAATGGCACGTTTCATCATTGAATGTTCAAACGGGCTTTTTAATAAATCGGGTGCTAGGGTAATAATATCTATTCGCATGTTGGCAAAGATATATTTTTAAAGTAATATTAACACGCAAATATTTTTTTGAATTTTATTGGAAGTTCCTTTGTAATTGTAATTTGTTTTTTTGTAAAAGGATGTCTAAAATTTAAAGTTGAAGCATGTAAGTATAGTCCTTTTCCGTTTAGAATTAATCCTTCTATAAAATGCTCTTTGTCGCCTAGTATAGGGCTATTAATAGCTAATAAATGTTTTCTTAGTTGATGTTTTCTTCCTGTTTTTGGTGTTAGTTTTACAAGGTTTAATTTTATAAATCGTATTGAAGTAGTGGTTTTTAAAACTTCAAATAGTGTAAAAGCTGTTTTATTATTTACAGGAAGGTTAATTTCGCCTTTTGAAGCTATGTTGCCAATAGTAATAGCATGGTAGGTTTTTTGAATTTGTTTATTTTCAAATAGTTTGTTTAAAGCAATAATACTTGAATTTGTTTTGCCAATAAGTAAAAGTCCGCTTGTAGGATAATCTAAACGGTGTACAGGTCTTGGACGTACAGCGTCAAATAAGCTGCTTTTAGAAAGGTTTTGAAGTAAAGCATTATCAATGGTAGCAAAGGAGTTTCCGTTAACTAAAATACCTGGTGGTTTGTAAATAATAGCTAAGTAATCATCTTCAAATAGAATTTCTAACGGAAAATCAAATTGTTTAAATGTGCTGTTTTCGCTTGCTTTATATAATTCAATAAGCTCGTTTCCTTTTATAAATAGTGCAGTGGTTGCTATTTTTCCATCTACAAAAACTAAGTTTTTTTTTAAGGCTTTTTTAATACCTGATTTTGTTGGAATGGTTTTAAAAATACCAACACCATATTCTTGTAATCGAATAGGTTTTTCTAATGCCGGTGTTTTATGTGTTTCTGAGAGTATCATTTATTTGGCAAATAATTGAGTAACATCTTTAAAAGCTTTAAACTCTAAGGCATTATTTTCAGGATCGTTGAAAAACATAGTTGCTTGTTCTCCCGATTTTCCTTTAAACCGTATTGTTGGAGCAACAATAAATGTAATATTCATGTTTTTTAATCTTTCTGATAAGGTATTCCAATCTTCCCATTTTAATACTATTCCAAAATGAGGTACCGGAACTTCATGACCATCTACAGCATTGTTAACTGGTTTTGATGGTTGATAGTTTTCTTTTTGATGAAGTACTAATTGATGTCCAAAAAAATTAAAGTCTACCCAATGTGCTGAACGTCTACCTTCTTTACATTGTAAAACATTTTTATAAAAGGCGCTACTTTTTTTGAGATTTTGTACTGGAATTGCTAGGTGAAATGGAGGTAAACTCATATAAATGTAAGTTTTTTAATGTTTTTTAATTTTAAAAGGGTTTGAAATATTTTTAGTAAATTAGTAAACTATTGTTAGGTGGTTAGCCCCGATTGTAGCAATTGTTTGAGCTCCTCGCAGAGAGCGAGTGCGAAAAGCGGGAATTGGCTTCATAAATATCTGATTTAAATAATTAAGGCTAATTGTAAGTTACAGTACTTACGTAAATCTTCAAAAAAAAGGGTAAAATCTTCTTCGAATAATTGATAGTGAATTGTTAAGTCTTCAGAAGCTAAATTCATTTTTGATTTTCCTTGTGTACGTTTATTAATACCGTTTAAAACTTTTTGTATTTCGTGGATAAATTGATAATTATATAGCCAATTGTTTTGTGTCATATTGGGTAATAATTTTTGTGTTTTTTCAGGTAGTATTGAGTTGTTTTTAAGTAGTAAATCGTATACAGATTTTACATAAATGTTTAAAGGAATATCTGAGTAGATGGCCCAATTTTTAGCTAAAAAATGATCGTAAAAAACATCTATAATAACACCGTCATAATGTCTATAACGTTCGTGTAATCTTCTTTTACTTTTTCTAACAATAGTATGAGCATCGGTATAAGTATCAATTTGGCGGTGTAAAATAATGCCTTTTTGAATACGATTGTTAAAATGAGAAATTTTATTACCTTTAATATGGTCAGCAATAAAATTACCAATCATTAATTCTGCGTCATTACCAGATAAATATAAGTGTGATAAAAGATTCATTTGATAAATGTATAAATAAAAACCCACAACCGTTAAGCTGTGGGTTTTTATTTTTTTAATGTTGTTAGTTTTTGGTAGGAATGTTTTTTAAAATTTCTAGTAAAAATTTCCAATATTTTTGTGTTGATGATATTTGTGCACGTTCATCAGGTGAGTGTGGTGCTCTAATATTGGGGCCAAAAGAAACCATATCCATTTCTGGGTAGTTTTGACCTAAAAGACCGCACTCTAATCCTGCATGGCAAGCAGCTACATTAGGTTGTTCATTATGCAATTCTACATATAGCTTAGAAACTATTTTTAATATTTCAGAGTTTAAGTTTGGTAACCAACCTGGGTAATTTCCTGAAAACTCTACATCAAAACCAGCTAATTCAAAAGCCGAACGTAATGAGTTTGCTAAATCCCACTTATTAGAATCAGATGATGAACGGGTTAAACACGCTACTTCAACGTTTCCTTCTTTTACAATAACACGTGCAATATTATTTGATGTTTCAACTAATCCTTCAATATCAGGACTCATACGATATACGCCATTTAAGGCTGTGTATACTGCTTTAATTAATCCTTCTTGAGCGCCTAAATCCATTACGTTTTTAGGTATTTCAATTTCTTTTAATACAATTGATAAATTAGGTTCTAGTAAAACAAACTCAGCTTTAATGGTGTTTATTAATTCTTGAGTTTCAAATAAAAATGGTTCTTTTGAAATGGTATCTACAACTATTTTAGAAAAACTTTCACGTGGTATAGCATTACGTAAACTACCTCCGTTTATTTCAGAAACACGCAAGCCAAAGTTGGTAAAGCCGTCAAATAATAAACGATTCATTATTTTATTAGCATTTCCAAGTCCTTTAATAATATCCATACCAGAATGTCCTCCATTTAAGCCTGTAATAGAAATTTCAAAAGCAGTAGTATTATTTGGTGTGCTTTCTTGAGTATAAGTTCTTGTAGCAGTAACATCTACACCACCAGCACAGCCCATGCTAATTTCATCATCATCTTCAGTATCTAGGTTAAGTAAAATTTCACCTTTTAAAATACCAGCTTCTAACCCCATAGCTCCGGTCATTCCGGTTTCTTCATCAATTGTAAATAACGCTTCAATTTCAGGGTGTGCAATGTTTGTAGCTTCTAAAACAGCCATTATTGAGGCTACACCTAAGCCGTTATCGGCACCTAAAGTAGTTCCTTGAGCTTTTACCCAATCTCCATCAATAAACATTTTAATACCTTCTGTGTTAAAATCAAAAACAGTATCAGAGTTTTTTTGATGTACCATATCTAAGTGACTTTGCATTACAATAGTCTTACGGTTTTCCATTCCTGAAGAAGCTGGTTTACGAATAATAACGTTACCAACTTTATCAACCATGGTTTCTAAATTTAGGCGTTTGCCAAAATCGACCATAAATTGAATAATTCTTTCTTCTTTTTTAGATGGTCGTGGTACTGCATTTAAGGCAGCAAAATTTTTCCAAACAGCTTTAGGTTCTAAGTTTTTTATTTCTGAATTCATTGTAGAATGTTTGTTTAAATTTAAAGTACGAAGATACTTTTTTTAAGTGAGATATGTTGGTTGCATTCTTTGAAAAATTGTAAATTTGCAGGATGGATTTTTCTTCGAAATTACTAGAAAATGCGGTAAATGAGGTAAGTAGATTACCTGGTATTGGTAAACGAACTGCACTTCGTTTGGTATTGCATTTATTAAAGCAACCTATTGATACTACTAAATATTTAGCGAACTCTTTAACTCATTTACGGAATGATGTTAAGGCTTGTGCTAGATGTCATAATATTTCCGATACTGTTTTATGTGAAATTTGTAATAACCCAAATAGAAACGTTGATATTGTATGTGTTGTTGAAGATATTAGAGATGTAATGGCTATTGAAAACACAGCACAGTTTAGAGGTGTTTACCATGTGTTAGGAGGTAAAATTTCACCAATTGAAGGAATTGGACCTCAAAATTTACAAATAGATTCTTTAGTAAATAAAGTAAAAAATGGTGTTGTAAAAGAATTAATTTTTGCGTTAAGTTCTACGATGGAGGGAGATACTACTAATTTTTATATTTATAAGCAAATTGAAAAATATAACATAACTACATCAACAATAGCTAGGGGGATTTCTGTTGGTGATGAATTAGAGTATGCTGATGAGGTTACTTTAGGTAGAAGTATTGTAAATAGAATTCCTTTTGAGCAGTCTATAAAAGGATAAATATAATATATATAAAGCGAAGTTTTAAAACTTCGCTTTATATATATTATTGTTTTTTATAGGTTAATTTATTATTTGAAAAAGTTAATTCTTGTTTGTTATCAGAAAATTCGATGTTAAGGTCTGCGCCAGGCCCTGTAAAACCATGTTTTTTTAGGTTGTAGGTGTTATTGTTATTGTTAAGCCAATATCCTTTATAAGAATTTTTTTCATCTTTAATACATGTACCTGTTTGGTTACTATAGTCGTCAATAGTATAAGAGCCATCTTCTTTGAAAGTATAAGTGTCTTTTTTTTCACAAGTATCTGTTATAGCTTGTCCATTTTGTTGCGATAATTTCCAAGTACCTAGAATAATGTCTTCAGTAGGGTTTATATCTTCCTTTTCTTTAGGTAGTTCGTCATTTATAGGCGAGCATGAAATTGAACATAATGTAACTGTTAATAATAAAAATATTTTTTTCATAAAATAAGGGGGTTTGTTAGTTGCTAATGTATAATTAATTTTTTAATTTTATTTAATCTTTTCAGACGTGTCCCATGATTTTCTTTTTCTTAGTTTTTTGTAAAAGCGAATACCAAGCATTAATAATACTCCAAAAAGGATTATACCTGTAACTCCCCAAACCCAACTAATAGTATTTTTTAATACTACTAAAAAAACAACAGCAAATAAAATTACAGTAGGAGCCTCGTTAAAAATTCTCAATTTTGTTGGTGAGTAATTAATTTCATTACGTTGTAATTCTTTATATATTTTATGGCAAAATGCATGGTAAAAATACAAAGCTAAAACAAAGGCTAGTTTAACATGCATCCAAGGCATTTCTAAATAAATAGGATTTTTATAAAGTAACCAAAAAGCAAAAAAACTTGCTAAAAACAATGATGGCCAAGTAATAATATACCATAAACGTTTGGTCATTAACTTGTATTGAGTTTGTAAAATATTTTTAGCTGGTTGGTCTTTCTTTTCAGCCTCTACATGGTAAATAAATAATCGACCAATGTAAAATAAACCAGCAAACCAAGTTATTACAAAAATAATGTGTAGTGCTTTTATGTATAAAAAATCCATTTTATTTTAACTTATAATCAGTTGTTTTTAATTGTATTTTATTGATAACTAGATGTTTTAAAAATTATTAATCCATGTGGCTAAAACATTTACCCATTCTTCATTATCATTAATACAAGGCACTGTATAGAACTCTTCACCACCAGCTTCTAAAAACTCTTCTTTACCCTCCATGGCAATTTCTTCTAAAGTTTCTAAACAATCTGAAACAAAAGCAGGAGTAACTATAGCTAGTTTTTTAATACCATCTTTTTCAGCTTTGCTAACAATAGTTCTATCTGTATAAGGTTGTAACCAAGGGTCAACTCCTAAACGAGATTGAAAAGAGGTTGAAACCGTATTTTCATCTAAATCTAATTCAGATATTACATTCTTTGTTGTTTGAAAACATTGATGACGATAACAAAATTCATGTGCTTTTGATGGTGTATTACAACAGCTTCCATCTATCTTACAATGACTTTTAGTTATGTCTGATTTGCGAATATGACGCTCAGGAACCCCGTGATAAGAGAATAATAAATGATCATAATCTTTATCAGCTAAATAATCTTTAATACTATTTGATAAAGCTTTAATGTATTCTGGCTTTTGATAAAAAGCAGGAACATCAGTTATTTTCATATCAGGAAAAAACTCCTTTCTTAATTCTTCAGCTAAAACAACAATTGTTTCAGTTGTTGCCATAGCAAATTGAGGATATAAAGGAATTAACATAACTTCGGTAACACCTTTATCATGTAATTCTTGTAATCCTTTTTTAATAGTCATTGTACCATATCGCATAGCTAAAGCAACAGGTAATTCAGTTTTTTGTTGTACCTTTTTTTGTAATCTTTCAGATAATACAATTAAAGGAGAACCATCTTTCCACCAAATTTTTTTATAAGCTGCTGCAGATTTTTTTGGTCTTGTATTTAAAATAATACCTTTAACTAAAAATGAACGAAACCAATAAGGAACATCAATTACACGTTCATCCATTAAAAATTCACCTAAATATTTTTTAACATCCTTCGGATCTGTACTTTCTGGAGATCCTAAGTTTACTAATAAAGCTCCTTTCATTTTTTATTATTTATTTCGTAAAGTTTAAAATTACTTTACAATATTTATTTTTTATTTAATTGATTTGTTGTTTCGTATAATGCAATACTTAAACTATGAATAACATTCATTGATGAGTTACGCCCGTACATTGGTATTGCTACTGTGGCATCAACACTGTTTATGTTTTCAATACCATTTCTTTCGCTACCTAAAAGTAAAACTATTTTCTCACTGTTTGTAAAGTCAAACTTTTGAATAGCAACACTTTTATCTGCAACCTCAATACCTATAATGGTGTTTCCTTCTTGCTTTAGTTTGTTTATAAGTTCGTTAAAATCACTATAGGTTTCATGACTTATCTGGTTAATAGTGTTTCTTGCAGTGCGTAATACATTTCTGTTTTCGGTAGAAGGTGAGTTTTCGTGTAAAAATATTTTTTCAACACCAAAGCTTTCAGAAATTCTAAAGCACATACCTATGTTTTCAGGAGTTCTTATAGCGTCACAAACAATAGTTATTGGAAATTGTTGTTGCTTGTTTTCAATATCGTAATGGGTAAGTTGTTTCATTTAGTTTCCTTGTAAAGAGATAACATACTGTTTTGGTGTTGTGCCAAATTTCTTTTTAAAAGCAGCTATAAAGTGACTAGAAGTGCTGTAGCCCACCTGTATACCAACTTCATTTACGTTAAATTGGTTGCTTTCTAAAAGTTTACGAGCGTGTTCCATTTTATAATCAAATAAAAAGCTATAAACGGTGTCGCCATATATTTGTTTAAAACCTTCTTTTAATTTTTTTAAATTTAAACCAACCTCGGTAGCAAGCTCTTGTAGTGTTGGAGGTTCGCTCATTTTGGATATAATAATATCTTTAGCTTGTCTTATTTTTAAAATTTCACGATCATCTACTAGAAACGGACAGTATTCATTTTCGGTATTTTCTCCAGTATCAAAATGAAGACTTAATAATTCGTATGTTTTACCTTTTATATAAAGGTCTTTCATTGAACTGTGATTTTTGGCTGTTAAAATTTGTTGAAGCGCCATTAAGGTATTAGAGCTAATTTCAGTATTGTCGTAATATTTTTTATTTTTGTTATCATCACTTAAAAAAGGAATGTAGCTAGCTTCTTTTGAAAATAAAGCATGAAATTTTTCAATTGTTATTAAAATAGAAACTAAAGATGTTTTTGGTAAAATTTCTAAATTTATAGGTAACTTTTGTTGTGGGTTGTATAAAAAAATAGCATGCTTATCTAGTACATTAAAAGTATAACTATTATCATTAAAATTAAAATTACAATTTCCTTTTACACAGTAATGCAACTGTATATATGAGTTGTCAATATCTCTTTTGTAAAATTTAGTATCGTTTGTGTTGTTTTGAAATTTTAATACAAAAAAACCTTTTTCTAATAACACTTCTCTAAATGTACTTTCTGCGATGTTTTTTGGCATAAATTTAAATATAATTTTAAAATAGTAATTTAGAACGACTCTAAATTAAACAACTCTCCCTAGCTGGTTTTGTTGCAAAAATACACATTATCTGTGTTTTATAGCTGTTTTTATACTAAAAAACAGCTAACGACATTAAAAGTTCTTTGAGCGACATTTTTTTATATTTAATCTTTCTATTTTTGACCCACCTTATTGAAGAAGACTGAATGGCAGCAGATAAACATCATAAGAATTTATATAACATAGGTATTAGCTATAAAAAAGCTGATGCAGCTATTAGGGGTAAATTTAGTATCTCTAAAGAAAATCAGATAGCGCTTTTAAAAGAAGCGAAAGAAAATGGTGTACAAGGTATTTTTGTTTTATCTACTTGTAATAGAACCGAAATAACAGGTTTTGCTGCACATCCTTATCAGTTAATTAGCATGCTTTGTAAATACTCAAACGGCACTATTGAAGAATTTGCAGAAGTGTCTAACGTTTATAAAGGTAATGAAGCTATTAGGCATTTGTTTAGAATGGGTACTGGGTTAGATAGTCAAATATTAGGAGACTATGAAATTGTAGGTCAGCTGCGCCAAGCTTTTAAATTAGCAAAAGAAATAGGTACGGTAAATGCTTACTTTGAGCGTTTATTAAATCATGTAATGCAAGCTAGTAAGCGGGTAAAAAATGAAACTAAGCTTAGTTCAGGAACTACGTCTGTGTCATATGCTGCAGTTCAATATATTATTAAAAACTCACCTAACTATAATTCTAAAAATATTTTAGTCTTTGGATTAGGTAAAATGGGTAAACATACTTGCAAAAACTTAGCTGAATATACTCAAAATAAAACGGTAAGTTTAATTAATAGAACAGAAGAAAAAGCTATTGAATTTGTTAAAGAGCATCCTTCTATTAAAAAAGCAAAATTTAAAAATTTAAATAAAGAAATAGCCAGTACAGATGTGTTGATTGTGTCTACAGGTGCATCAGAAGCAACTATAAAAAGAGAACATGTTTTAACTAACAATGAGCTTTTGATTTTAGATTTATCAATGCCAGCTAATGTGTCAAAAGAAGTGGCCGATTTACCAAATGTTACCTTGGTAAATGTTGATGAATTATCAAAAATAACCGATGAAACTTTAGCAATTAGACAGCAAGAAATACCTGTTGCAGAAAAAATTATACAAACTCATAAAAATGAGTTTAAAGAATGGTTGAGTCATCGTAAATTTACCCCAGCAATAACAGCTTTAAAAGAGTCGTTGATGATAATTCAACAAGATGAAATAGCATTTCATAAGAAAAAAATTAAAAACTTTGATGAGTCTCAAGCAGAAGTAATAACTTCAAGATTTATACAAAAAATAACCACACAATTTGTAAAGCACCTGAAAACCGAAGAAACTTCTGTTAATAATAGTATAGAAGTAATGGCTAAAGTGTTTGGGGCAAATTTAGAAACTATCCATGCAGAAGATAATTAGAATAGGTACACGTGATAGCCAGTTGGCTATGTGGCAAGCAAACAAAGTTCGTAAAGGACTTGAAGAGTTAGAGTATAAATGTGAGATAGTTCCCATAAAATCTACAGGAGACCTTGTTTTGGATGTTCCTTTACATGAGTTAGGAATAACAGGTGTTTTTACTAAAAATTTAGATATTGCTATGCTTAATGGTGATATTGATATTGCAGTACATTCTTTAAAAGATGTTCCTACGGTTTTGCCTGAAGGAATTATTCAAGCAGCAGTTTTAAAACGTGCCAATTATAACGATATTTTAGTTTTAAAAGATAACGAAGAGTTTTTTGGACAACCCAACGGCGTAATAGCAACAGGTAGTTTACGTAGAAAGGCACAATGGTTAAACCGTTATCCTACACATAAAGTAGTTGGTTTGCGTGGAAATGTAAACACACGATTACAAAAGTTAGAAGATAATGATTGGGATGGTGCTGTTTTTGCAGCTGCCGGATTAGAACGTTTAGGAAAACGTCCGGAAGGCGCTATTAATCTTTCATGGATGATACCAGCGCCAGCCCAAGGAGCTATTATGATTACAGCCTTAGATAAAGATGATTTTTCTAAAGACGCCTGTGAGCAGTTAAATCATTATGAAACACAAATTTGTGTTGGTATTGAACGTGAATTTTTAAACTTACTTGAAGGAGGTTGTACTGCACCAATAGGTGCTTTAGCATATGTTGATCCTAAAACGGAAGAAATAAATTTTAAAGGTTTATTACTAAGTAAAGATGGTAAAAAGAAAATTTCTGTAACTAAAAATGCTAAAGTAGGACGCCACCGTTTTTTAGCTAAAGATTGTGCTGATTACATAATAAATAAAGGCGGAAAAGAGTTGATGCAAGATGATATAGAGGTAGAAAAAGAGTTCGCTATTTATTCTACTAAAAAACTATCTGAAATTCAAAAAAAATTAGTAGCACCATCTATTGAAGTAACTGACAGTGATTTTATTAAAATACGTTTTAATAGAATAGCTCCTAAAGTAATTAAAAGTGAACTTGAAAATGTAATTATTACAAGTAAAAATGGCGTAGAAGCTATAGCAAATTCATTTACAGCTGATAAATTAAAGTTCAAAAATATTTACTGTGTTGGCCGTAGAACTAAAAAATTAATAGAACAAAAAATAGGAAAAGTTACTAAATCTGAAAGAAATGCAGAGAAGTTAGCAAAATACCTTTCTAAAGAAATAAAAGGACAAGAAGCAACTTATTTTTGTAGTGATTTGCGCTTAGATACCTTACCAAATACTTTAAAAGTATCAGGAATAACGGTAAATGAAATAGAAGCTTATAAAACAACACTAAGTCCTGCTAAAGTAGATGCTAAAGTAAATGGAGTATTATTTTATAGCCCGTCAACAGTACAAAGCTATTTACAAGAAAATACGGCTAATAAAGTGGCTTTTTGTATTGGTGAAAGTACTGCAAAAGAAGCAAGAAAACACTTTGATAACGTACAAGTAGCTAAGCTACCATCAGTAGAAAGTGTAGTTGAGTTGGTAAATCAACATTTTATTAAAGAATAAAAATAATACTTTAAGTTGCATTAATAGTATTTAGAAATAATAATATTAACGCTATTTGATTATATAAAAACATAATTTTATGTTTCGAACAAGAAGACTTCGTAAAGCAGTAGGTATTAGAAGGTTGGTTAAAGAAACTAACCTATCTGTAGACGATTTTATATATCCTTTATTTATTGAAGAGGGACAAAATATTGAAAAAGAAATAGTTTCAATGCCAGGTATAAAACGTTTTTCTTTAGATAGAGTTTCAAAAGAATTAGATGAGGTTGTTGCATTAAATATTCCAGCCGTTCTACTATTTGGAATTCCTGCGAAAAAAGATAACGAAGGAACAGAAACATGGAATGATAACGGAATTATGCAACAAGCAATCCGTTTTATTAAAAAGAATTATCCTGACTTATATGTAATTACTGATGTTTGCTTTTGTGAATACACTTCACATGGGCATTGTGGAATTATTCATAATAATGATGTAGATAATGATGCTACTTTAGTAAACTTAGCAAAGCAAGTAATATCGCATGCTAAAGCAGGGGTTGATATGGTTGCGCCTTCAGGTATGATGGATGGAACAATAGCAATGGTAAGAGAAAGTTTAGATAATACAGGTTTTACAAACTTACCTATTATGGGCTATTCTGTAAAATATGCTTCAGCTTTTTACGGACCGTTTAGAGATGCAGCTGATTCAGCACCAACATTTGGAGATAGAAAAACATATCAAATGGATCCATCAAATAGAGATGAAGGAATGCGTGAAGCAACTTTTGATGATCAAGAAGGAGCTGATATTTTAATGGTTAAACCGGCTTTATCATATTTAGATATCATAAGAGATTTAAAAAATAATTTTGATAGACCAATTGCATGTTATAATGTAAGTGGTGAATATGCAATGGTAAAAGCTGCTGCTGAAAAAGGTTGGATTGACGGTGAAAAAGTAATGATGGAGAGTTTACTATCTATGAAAAGAGCAGGTGCCGATATTATAATAACTTATTTTGCAAAAGAAGCAGCACAAATATTGAATAAAAAATAACAGATATTGTTGATTCAAGTAAATTTGTAAACTATACATAAAGATGTATCGAAATGTTATTAAAAAAAGCAATTCGATACATTTTTAAATGTTAAAAACTATTTAGAAATACTTGAAAACATATTTTAAATAATTAAAAATGGAATTCAAAAAATCACAGAAATTATATAAAAAAGGATTAGTACATCTTGTAGGAGCTGTAAACTCTCCAGTAAGAGCCTTTTCATCAGTAGGAGGTAACCCTTTATTTATTAAAAAAGCAAAAGGAAGTAAAATTATCGATGTAGATAATAATACCTACGTAGATTTAGTACTGTCATACGGACCTATGATTTTAGGTCACCGTCATAAAAAAGTGCAAAAAGCAATTACCAAAGCATTGAAAAATGGATATTCTTTTGGAGCATCAACTAAAAATGAAATTAAATTAGCAAAAATAGTTTGTGATGCTTTTCCGGGCATGGATAAAGTTCGTTTTGTAAATTCAGGTACAGAGGCTGTTTTAAGCGGAATACGCTTAGCAAGAGCTTATACCGGAAAAGATAAAATTATAAAATTTGCAGGTTGTTATCATGGGCATCAAGATGCTTTATTAGTTGCAGCGGGTTCGGGTTTAGCAACATTAAGTTTACCGGGAAGTAAAGGAGTGCCAGAAGGCGCTGTAAAAAATACATTAATAGCAAATTATAATGATTTAGAAAGTGTAAAAGCACATTTTGAAGAGCATGATGATATTGCAGGTGTCATTTTAGAGCCTATTGCAGGAAACATGGGGGTTGTTGTACCAAAAAATAACTTTTTAAAAGAATTAAAAGCTTATTTAGAGTCTAAAGGAGCATTATTGATTATTGATGAGGTTATGACAGGGTTTAGATCTAAATTTGGAGGAGCACAAGAGTTATTAGGAGTAACAGCTGATATTACTTGTTTAGGAAAAGTAATAGGAGGCGGTTTTCCGGTAGGAGCTTATGGAGCTCGTAACGAAATTATGCAAGAAGTAGCACCTTTAGGAGGTATGTATCAAGCAGGTACTTTAAGTGGTAACCCAGTAGCTATGGCAGGAGGTATTGCAACGTTAACGGAGTTACAAAAGCAGAATCCTTATGAGAAATTTAATGAAATAGCTCAAATTATTGAAGTGTTCTTGTTAGAATCAGCTAAAAAATATGGAGTAGAAGTTACAGTAAATAGGTTCGGTTCTATGATTAATCCTTTTTTTACAAATGTTACCGTAACAAATTTTGCAGAAGCACAAACATCTGATACTAAAAAATTTGCAACATTCTTTTGGGCAATGATTAAAAATGGTGTGTTTTTACCACCATCACAATTTGAAGCTTGGTTTTTATCATCAGCTTTAACTGAAAAAGATATTAAAAAAATAACAAAAGCCATTGATAAAGCAATGGAAGCAGTATCAAAAATGTAAATAATAAACCGTTATTATAAGAATAAAAAGACAAAAAACTGAATAAGTTATTAATCTTTATTTGAAAATGACGTAGCAGAAATATGATAAAAAACGATTTATTTTTAAGAGCCTTAAAAGGAGAAACAGTTGACCGTCCACCTGTATGGATGATGCGCCAAGCAGGTAGGTATTTACCTGAGTTTATTGAAATTCGTAAAAAATATGATTTCTTTACACGTTGTAGAACTCCTGAGTTAGCATCAGAAATTACCGTACAACCCATTCGTAGGTTTGGTATGGATGCTGCTATTTTATTCTCGGATATTTTAGTAATTCCGCAAGCAATGAATATTGAGGTGCAAATGAAACCCGATTTTGGACCCTATTTACCCAACCCTATTAGAGATCAAAAAGGTTTAGATACGGTTGTAGTGCCTGATGTAAATATTGAGTTAGGTTATGTAATGGAAGCTATTAAAGCAACGAAGCAAAAATTAAATAATGAGGTTCCGTTAATAGGTTTTGCAGGTTCTCCATGGACAATTTTATGTTATGTAGTACAAGGGCAAGGCTCAAAAAACTTTGATAAAGCAAAAGAGTTTTGTTTTACAAAACCTGTTTTGGCACATCAATTGCTTAGTAAAATAACAGAAACAACTATTGCTTATTTAAAGGCAAAAGTAAAAGCAGGTGTAGATGCTGTTCAAATTTTTGATTCTTGGGGAGGGATGTTATCTCCTACAGATTATCATGAGTTTTCATGGCAATATATTAATCAAATAATAGAAGCATTGAAAGATGATGCTCCGGTTATTGCTTTTGGAAAAGGATGTTGGTTTGCTTTAGATAAAATGGCTAAATCAAATGCTTCAGCTTTAGGTATAGATTGGACATGCTCTGCCAGAAATGCACGTTATTTAACAGGAGGAAACATTACTTTGCAAGGTAATTTTGACCCTTCTAGATTGTTATCTCCACCGGCTGAAATTAAAAAAATGGTACACCAAATGATAAATGAGTTTGGAAAAGATAAATATATTGTTAACTTAGGGCATGGAATTCTACCTAATATTCCGCTAGAAAATGCAAAAGCATTTATAGATGCGGTAAAAGAATATAAGGTTTAAAAATTTAACCCCCCTTTAAATTATTAAAAATGAATAAATTACTGCTTTTTTTAACACTCTTATTAGCTACACAAAGTTTTTCTCAAAAGAGAATATATTATAAAGATATTATTAATGAATGTATTACAGCTAGTGGTAATGAGGCAGCAATTTTAGATGATATCGTTTATAATTGTATCAAAGATAAATATATTTCTAATTATGATTTTACTTCTATAAAAGGTGAAAAAATTAGCACTTCTAATATAAAAACTCCTATTGTTTTACTTACGGCTGCCACTTGGTGTGCCCCTTGTTGGGGTGAAATACCAGCACTAAATAAAATGGTAGAAAAATATGATGGAAAAGTAAAGTTTATCATGCTTTTTTGGGATTTTGAAAAAGGAGTGAAAAGAATGGAGAAAAAACTTGATAAAAGAATTTTTATAGTAGCATCTACTGAAAGAGAGGAAAATAAATCATCTATAAATATAGCAGGTTTTATTCATAAATTAGATTATCCATCAGCATATTTGATTACAAAGAAAAAAAGAATTTTAGATTTTAAAAGAGGGGCTTTATCACCAACTAAAAAAATGGGATGGGATGAAGTAAATAAGATTAATGAAGAAGAGTTAGATGAGTTTATTAAACCCATACTTCAATAATTATTTATAAAAAAATAAAAAACCTCTTTCTTATCGGAAAGAGGTTTTTTATTTTAGTAAAAAAAAACATAAATGATTCAAAATATATTTAAAGCAATAAAGGCTTATTTTGGTGCTTTTCAGTTAATATCTAAACTTAAACTTTGGAATTATTTTATTATACCTATATTAATAAGTGTTTTGACTGCAATAACAATTGGTAGTTTATCTTATTTTTTATCAGACAATATAGGACATTATATTTCTACTCTTTGGAAATGGGAATTAGGAAAAAAAACCTTTGAAATAGTTAGTACTTTTTTAAGTGGGTTATTAATAATAGTTATAGGTTTGGTTTTATACAAACACATTGTAATGGCATTATCAGCACCTTTTATGAGTCCTGTGTCAGAAAAAATAGAAGAACATTTTAAAGGTAAAATACATGACCATAGAAAAACTTCTTTTCAAGAGCAATTAGTAAGAGGAATTAGAATAAATGTAAGAAACCTTTTAAGAGAATTATTTTTTACAATTCCAATTTTATTACTAAGCTTTATACCCTTTATAGGCATTTTTTCAACTGTATTATTATTTTTTATGCAAGCCTATTATGCCGGTTTTGGTAATATGGATTACACATTAGAACGCCACTTTAAATATAAGGATAGTATAATTTTTGTTAAGAATAATAAAGGCTTAGCAATAGGTAATGGAATTGTATTTATGCTGTTTTTATTAATACCATTTATTGGTGTATTATTAGTATTACCATTATCGGTAACCGCAGCAACAACTGAAACTATTAAAAAAATTAAGTTGAAAGAAGTGACAGAATAAGTATTTTTGCAAGAGAATAAGAAAGAAATGAAAAACAAGTTTTATACCTACATCCAACAACTACAGAACACTATAACAACTAAGTTAGAAGAAGTTGATGGAAGTGCAAAATTTAAAGAAGATAACTGGAAGCGTACAGAAGGTGGTGGTGGAAAAACAAGGGTTATTGAAAACGGAAATATTTTTGAAAAAGGAGGAGTAAATATATCTAAAGTTTTTGGAGAGCTACCTGAAGCCTTGCAAAAGCAATTTGGAGTTAAAAGCGGTGATTTTTTTGCATGTGGATTAAGTTTAGTATTGCACCCTAAAAATCCATTTGTACCAACTGTACACGCAAATTGGCGTTATTTTGAAATGTATGATGAAAGTGGTAATATAATAACACAATGGTTTGGTGGTGGACAAGATTTAACTCCTTACTATTTGTTTGATGAAGATGCTACCCATTTTCATACTGTTTGTAAAAAGGCTTGCGATAAACATAACGAAACCTTTTACTCGAAATTTAAAGAAACTTGTGATAATTATTTTTGGAATACTCATAGGAATGAAGCTCGTGGTATTGGGGGTTTATTTTTTGATTACTTAAAAGAAACACCAAATGTATCAATGCAAAATAGATACGATTTTGTAACAGAGGTAGGTAATAGCTTTTTAAATTCATACATACCTATTGTAGAAAAAAGAAAAAATATTACTTATAATCAAAAACATAAGGATTGGCAAGAAGTAAGAAGAGGACGTTACGTAGAATTTAATTTGGTACATGACCGAGGTACTCTTTTTGGGTTAAAAACAAACGGGCGAATAGAAAGTATTTTAATGAGTTTACCTCCTGTAGTTCAATGGAAGTATGATCATAATCCAGAGAAAGGAAGTGAAGAGTTTAAGTTGTTAAAAGTTCTAGAAAAACCTAAAAATTGGATATCTTAAAAGAAGAAATTTTTAATTATTTAGTATCTATTAATTATAGTATGCGATAGTAGTTTTTTAATATTTTATTTTTTTGATACACCTAATTTTTTAAGTTAGTATTATATACTAAAGTAGTTTGTTAGAATATTTTTAGGCTTAAAAAAACAGAAAAACGTAAGGTTTTTAGTAACTTCGCAAACGTTAAAAACTTATATTATGGCTAGATATGAATTGAAGTTACCTAAGATGGGAGAGAGCGTTGCAGAAGCAACAATTACTTCTTGGGTTAAGGAAATTGGAGATTCTATTGATATTGATGATACAATTGTAGAGGTAGCTACAGACAAAGTAGATAGTGAAGTGCCTAGTGAAGTAGAAGGAGTTTTGAAACAAATATTATTTGATAAAGACACTGTAGTACAAGTAGGTGAAACTATTGCAATAATAGAAACCACAGCGGTAAATAATACTTTAAACGAAACATTTGAAAAAAATGAAGAAGAAGAGTTAATTATTGAAGTTGAAAAAACAATAGACACTGCAAAACAATTTAAAAATGATGTAACATTAGGTGTTTTAAATACCTCTTCTAGTAATCGTTTTTACTCACCTTTAGTAAAAAATATAGCAAAGGAAGAGGGTATTTTGTTTGAAGAGCTAGAAACTATAAAAGGCACAGGAAAAGAAGAAAGAGTTACAAAATCAGATATTTTAGCATACATAGCAAATAAAAATATCCAAGCATCAACAAAAGTTGAAACAACAAAAGTAAAAACAGTTCCACTTAGTTTAACAGGTCAAGACGAGGTTATAAATATTACCCGTATGGGAAAATTAGTAGCCAAGCACATGGTTGATTCTATACAAACATCAGTACACGTTCAATCATTTATTGAGATCGACGTAACTAATATTGTTGTATGGAGAAATAAAGTAAAAAATGCATATCAGCAAAGAGAAGGTGAAAAATTAACTTTTACGCCAATTTTTATGAAAGCTGTTGCACAAACAATAAAAAAACACCCAATGATTAATATTGCTGTTGATGGCGATAAAATTATTAAAAGAGGTAATATTAATTTAGGAATGGCAGCAGCCTTACCTGATGGCAATTTAATTGTACCGGTAATTAAAAATGCCGATCAGTTAAGTTTGGTTGGCATGACCAAGCAGGTAAATGATTTAGCAGTTCGTGCCCGCGGAAATAAATTAAAGCCTGATGATATTCAAGGAGGTACTTATACGGTAACAAATGTAGGTAGTTTTGGAAGTATTACAGGAACACCCATTATAAACCAGCCACAGGTAGCAATTTTAGCTTTAGGCGCAATTGTAAAGAAACCTGCAGTTATTGAAACTCCTGAAGGAGATTTTATAGGAATTCGTCAAAAAATGATAGTTTGTCATTCATATGATCATAGAGTTGTAAACGGAGCTTTAGGAGGAATGTTTATAAAAACACTAAAAGAAATATTAGAATCATGGAATGTAAATCAAGATTTTTAAAAATAAAATAATAGTATTAAAAAATAAAAAGTCAGCAATTTGCCGGCTTTTTATTTTTTAATAAAGCATTGATTTTACACGAAGCTATTTCCCGCTTTTCGCACTCGCTCTCTGCGAGGAGCTCAAACAATTGCTACAATCGGAGCTAGGAAAATTTAGTTTATTTCTGCCTCTTCTATAATTGAGTTTTTTCACTTTTAGTAAATATTAACAAACGGTTTTATCAATAAAACCAGCTTCTATTACTTATAAATATTTTTCAAAGCCATTTTTAAATCAGTATATATAAAACAATACATAGTAGTTGCTTTTTCAGAGGAAATTCGACTACCATTTAAAAGTATACAAGCCATTTCACCTAAAATAATATTTAAAACAAAAGCAGGAGCATTAAATAGAAATATAGGTTTGTGTATAATTTTAGATAGTATTGTAGTAAAACTTTTATTTGTTTGATGTTCTGGAGCTACAGCATTATAGATGCCTATAAAATTATTATCTGTTACTGCTTTTAAATACAAATTAGATAAATCATCAATATGAATCCATGGCATATATTGTTTTCCAGTTCCTAAAACACTTAAAAATAAAGGTGTATTTATTTTAGATAAAGCACCTCCGTTTTTGGCCAATACTACACCAGTTCGTAAAATAGTTACAGGAATATTTAATTGTTTAAATTTATGAGCAGCTTCTTCCCACTTTACACAAATTTTAGAGATAAAATCATTTTGAGGTGTATCATTTTCAGAATATATTTTATCTGAAGTAATAGCGCCATAATAACCAATACCTGATGCTGATACAAAACCTTTTAATGGTATTTTGTATTCTTTTACTTTTTCAAATAGTAAGTTTGCAGAATCTACTCGACTATTAATTAATTCTTCTTTACGTTTATCAGTCCAACGTTTATCTGCAATTCCTGCACCTGCTAAATGAATAATATGTGTAATTTTTTCAAAGGCTTTTTCATCAATATATTTTTGATTGATATCCCATTTAAATTCATTTTCTTTTTTAGGATTTCTTGTTAGTATTGCAACTTCAATATTTTTTTCTTTAAAAACTTGTTGTAGTTGTTTACCAACTAAACCTGTACCGCCAGTAATAAGGATTTTTGTCATATTGTAAAAATAAAAAAACCATGATACATTTGTATCATGGTTTTAAATTATATTTTAACAGTTAATTACTATTTATTAAAAAAGTATTCTGATATATCAGTAATATATCCATCACTATATTCATCAGTGATAATTAATTCAGCGTTAGTAAATGTTGTAAGACCGCTAATAGAAAGTTCTCCATTTACATATGTTTCTTTGTTTATAGTACCGTTTATATCTTCTGTAAATTCAAATTCAACTAATGTAAGTTTATCTTCATCATAAGCCCAATTTTCTTTTGAATTGTACGTAGTTTCTTGATTTTCAATAATAGCACTACATGCTTCCTTATAATCATTGTTAACTAGTTCCTTAATTATTAGCTTTTAAAACAGTTTTTTCAGTTTGGTTAATTTGATCATCAGAGTTTTTGTTTGAAATTTCATCATTACTATACGATATAATAATTGTAAAACATAAAAATGTTAATAAAATTGAATAGTACTTTTTTATGATTTTTTATTTAAAGTTTTAAGTAAATACAAAATAAAACCATAACACAAAAGTTATGGTTTTATAAAATAACAATCAATCAAGTACTTTTAAACTAATTTTTTATAAACTTTTTAAATGTTGTTTGATTGTTACTATCTGTTATTTTTAAATGATAAACACCTTTTTGTAATTTAGAAACATTTACTTTATTCAAAGTAGTTTCTAAAATTTTATTTCCACCTGTAGTATATATTTCAACTACTTTAATCTCACTTTTTTGATTGCTAGTAATGTTTAAATAATATTGAGTGGGATTAGGATATACATTTACTTTATAATGACCTAATAATTCCATATTTGATAAAATAGTTTTATCAGGTATTGCAGCTGTAAGCGGACAAGTATAAAAACTATAACGAGCTGTTGTATCTTTAGACCATATAGTGTTTGATGGTGTAAAACCATTGTCTATTTTAATACATTTTAGTTTAGGGTTATTAATAACATTAAAATTTGTAATAATATTATTGTTTCCATTAGCTATATCAATTGTTTCAAGATTATTACAATTCCAACTACTTAAATTTTCTAACTTAGTATTGTATTTTAAAGATAATTTTTTAATAGGGTTGTAGGCACAAAATAAAAATTCAAGGTTTATATTTTGACTAACATTTAAAGTTGTTAAATTATTACCATCACATGCTAAAGTAGTTAAGTTAATAAAAGCTTCAATACCTGTTAAATTACTAATGTTTTTGTTAGCTACGTTTAAGTATGGTCCGTAAGCATTTGCTTCACTTACTTGAATTTCACTATCATTATTAATATCAATAACAGGATTGTTATTTAATAAAGCATTTTTAAAATTAGCATCGGGTATATTAACATTTGTAGCTGAGGTTATTTTTTGAAATCCATCAAGAACAGTTAACATTGGAGTATAAAGATATTTTATAGGAGTAGCTGTAAGCGGACAAGGATAAATACTATAACTAGCAACTGCATCTTTAACCCAAGAACTAGGAGGAGTGAATCCGTTGTCAATTTTAATACATTTTAAATCAGGGTTGTTAGCAACATAAAAAGTACTCATGTTGTTATTATTACCATTAGCTATATTTAACGTGTTTAAATTATTATTGTAAGCGTAAAGTAATGTTAGTTTACTATTATTACTTAGTACTAATTTTTTTAGTTGGTTATTCATACAAAATAACCTTTCTAAATTAATATTTTGAGTAAGATTAAGTGTTGTTAAATTATTACCTCCACAAGCTAAAATAGGAATGTTACTAAAAGTTTCAATACCTGTTAAATTACTAATGTTTTTAGACGTAACATCAATAGGTGATGTGTATGCTATAGCTTCTGATACTTGAATTTGGCCATCATTATTGGTGTCTATTCCTGAATTTGGCCCAGTTAATAATGCATTTTTAAAATTTACATCAGGTATGTTAACTATTTGTGAATTTACTAATTGTGATAAAAAAAGAATCCCTGAAAGAATCCATAATGTACTTTTTTTCATTGTATAAAGTTTTGGTTAATGAGTGCCAAAATTATATAAAGTACATTATTTTATTTCAAGGGTAAAGAATAGTAAAAAAAGGGATAAACCCTTTTTTTACTTAAGTTACATACATAACTATATATTTAATTTTTATTAGAAGCTATCCATATATCAATTTTACTTTCTAGTAAAGCTAAAGGAATACAACCTGTTTCTAAAACTTGATTATGAAACTCTCTTATATCAAACTTAGTACTCAATTCTTTTTTTGCTTTAGCTCTTAATTCTCTTATTTTTAATTGTCCTATTTTGTAAGATAATGCTTGTCCTGGATTAGCCATATAGCGTTCAATTTCTGAAATGATACTAGCTTCACTTTCGGCTTCATTATCTAATGAGTATTGAATAGCTTTTTCACGACTCCAACCTTTGGTATGTATTCCAGTATCAACAACTAATCGAATAGCTCTGTGAATTTCCATTCCTAACATTCCAAAGTATTGATAAGGATCGGTATATAAACCTAATTCTTTTCCTAAATTTTCAGTATATAAAGCCCAACCTTCTCCATAAGCACTGTACCATAATGTTTTTCTAAAATCAGGTAGCTCTTTGTTTTCTTGTGTTAATGAAATTTGATAATGATGTCCAGGAATAGCTTCGTGTAAAAATAAAGCTTCATCCATAAACACGTTATATTTTGTCGCATCAGGAATTGGTGTGTAAAAAACACCAGGACGTGTACCATCTAATGATCCTGCATTATACTCAGCACTTGCCGAAGCCTCTCTAAACTTTTCAGTTTGTTTAACTATAAATTGGGTTTTAGGTTTGTTGCCAAATAATTTTTCTAATTGCGGTTTCATTTTAGTATGAATCGCATTAAAATTATCAATAATTTGTTTTGGAGTAGTGTAAGGCATCAATTTTTTATTTTCACGCACATCATTAAAAAAGGCTTTTAAACTTCCTTTAAAACCTACCTGTTCTTTTACTTTTTCCATTTCAGATAAAATACGAGCAACCTCTTTTAAGCCTAGTTGATGAATTTCATCAGCAGTCATTTTAGTAGTAGTATAATTTTTAATAGCATGTTTGTAATATGCTTTTCCGTTTGGAACAGCATCAATACCACTACTATTTCTACCAGCTTTTAAATAATCTGTTTTTAAGAAGGTGTACATTGTATTAAAAACAGGAATCAATTTATTGTCTAATATTTTAGTATATGCTTCTGTTAACATTTTCTTATCTACATCTGTAAAATTAGTAGGTAAATTTGTAATCGGTGTATAAAATAAATGTGTTTTAGTTTTACTTTCAGCTAATGACTTAAACTGCGGAATTACTTTTTTTATTAATGATTTAGGTAAAACAAAATCATTTTTAATTCCTATGCGCATATTTTTAATAGCTGTTTCTAACCAAGTAGCATATCCGTTTAACCTACTTAACCAATTTTGATAATCTTTAACTGTTTTAAAAGGTTGTGCACCGCTACCACTAGCAAAAGTACCCATGGTTAAATTTATAGTCCACATTTGGTTAATGGGCATTAAAACATCATTTTTAAAGCTATTTTGAGCAAGTGCCATATCGCAATCCCAATCTAAAACTGCTTTACTCATTTGCTCACTTTCAGATAAATCAGCATCTTTAAAATTAGTTAGTTTAGCTTTGAAGTTATTAAAAAAAGCATTATATTTTTCTGAATATGCTTCTGATAACGTATTTGGAAACTGATCATTAAATCTATTATCACCAGCAAAAGTTGCATTAATCGGGTTTAACTTGAACTTACCTTCATTATATTCTTTTAATAATTTATTAAAGGAAGTATTTTTTAAAACAGGTGCAGTTACTGTTTCTTTTTTATCTTGTTTACAAGATATAAGTAATATAGTAAGTGTAATTATACATAAAAATATTTTTTTCATGGTATTGTTTTTTTGATTGCGAACAAATGTACCAAAAATAAAACACCTACTAAATTGTTGAAATTTAGTAGGTGTTTTATTTTTAGAGGCATGAATTACTTTATCCAATTCGTGTTCCGTTATTTATTTTAGTATCCGGAGCTATTAATGTAATTTCTTTATTACTACCAATACCTCCTAATACCAAACATTCACTCATAATATTGGCTATTTGTTTTTTAGGAAAATTTGTAACAGCAACAATTTGACGTCCTATTAATTGATTTGGAGTATAGAGTTTGGTAATTTGAGCCGAAGTTTTTTTGATACCAAATTCACCAAAATCAATATGCATTTTATAGGCAGAATTTTTCACTTCTTTAAAAATTTCTGCACTAATAATAGTACCAACACGCATTTGTACTTTTGTGAAATCAGTCCAAGTTAGCAAGCTTTCTTCCATGTTAATTAATTTTTCCGTTATTTTTATTTAATAATCGAGTTGCAGCTGCAAATGGAGTTGTTTTTCCATCTTCTAACTTTTTAAACTCTTCTTTTAATAATTTTTTTATAGTAGTATTGTTATAAAAATTATTTTTTAATTGTTGGTTAATTGTTTCTAATAACCAGTATTTATGTTGATTATTTCTTTTTTGTTGAAAATAATTATTTTTAATAGTTGAGGTTACATAATTATTAATCATTTTATAAATAGCTTCTATTCCGATACTATGAAGTGCACTAGCTAATAAAACTTCAGGCTGCCATCCACTATCTTTTAGAGGGTATAAATGTAAGGCTTGTTTAAATACTGCCTTGGCAATTTTTGCATTTTGCTCGTTGCCGTTATCAGTTTTATTAATTACAATAGCATCTGCCATTTCAATAATACCTCGTTTTATGCCCTGTAATTCATCACCAGCACCAGCTAATTTAAGTAGTAAAAAAAAATCAGTCATAGAATGTACTGCTGTTTCAGATTGACCAACACCTACGGTTTCAATAATAATAGTATCAAAACCAGCGGCTTCACATAAAATAATACTCTCACGTGTTTTTTGAGCAACACCACCTAAAGAGTTTCCTGAGGGAGAGGGACGGATAAAAGCATTTTTATCTGTAACCAATTGTTCCATACGTGTTTTATCTCCCAAAATGCTACCTTTATTAATAGCGCTACTTGGGTCTATAGCTAAAACGGCTACTTTTTTACCTAATGCGGTTAAATATTTTCCAAAAGCTTCAATAAAGGTACTTTTACCAACGCCTGGTACGCCAGTTATGCCAATTCTAATAGCTTTGTTAGCATATGGTAAACAGGCTTCTAAAATTTCAATAGCTTGTTGTTGATGCTTACTATTAGTGCTTTCTACTAAAGTAATAGCTCTACTTAAAAAAGTAATATTTCCTGTTAGTATTTGAGAAACAAACTCTTGTGTGTTTATTTTCCTTTTTCGGCTTAATTTTATTTTTTCTGCAGATGATTTGCTAATTGTTTCAGTTTTTGAAGCATCATTTTTTTTGTTAGTCATCATAATTTATAAAAAAATAATTAAGGTAAATTTATAAATAAATATACCTTTAACAGTAAAAATTTCACTTTTATCAAAAGGTAAAAAACAATTTATATAGAATAGCCAATTACTGTTATTTTAATTTAAAATAACAGTAATTTTTTAACTTAAATTAGACTAAAATTCAATTTCATTATTCTTTATAAAGTACCTATCTTTAGCATCTATTAATAGTCATTTTTTGTATGAAATTATATCAAGAAAATCAGTTAAAAGTATACAATTCTTTATCTAAAAGCAAAGAGCTTTTTAAACCTGTAAACGACGGATATGTAGGTATGTACGTTTGCGGACCTACCGTATATAGCAATGCCCACTTAGGAAACGTACGTACGTTTATGTTTTTTGATGTAGTATATCGTTATCTATTACATTTAGGTTATAAAGTGCGTTATGTACGTAATATTACCGATGCAGGGCATTTAGAAAATGATGCAGATGAAGGAGAAGATAGAATTTCTAAAAAAGCACGTTTAGAAGAAATTGAGCCAATGGAAGTGGTACAAAAGTACACTGTTGATTTTCATGATGTTTTAAAAAACTATAATTTTTTACCACCAAGTATTGAGCCAACAGCAACCGGTCATATTGTAGAGCAAATTGAAATGATTAAAGAAATCATAGAAAAAGGATTTGCATACGAAGTAAATGGTTCTGTTTATTTTGATGTTTTAAAATATAACGAAACTGGTAATTATGGAATTCTTTCTGGTCGAAAAATAGAAGATGCAATTCATAATACACGAGTTTTAGATGGACAATCTGATAAGAAAAATCCACAAGATTTTGCACTTTGGAAAAAAGCAGATGAACGTCATATAATGCGTTGGCCTTCACCTTGGAGCGATGGTTTTCCTGGTTGGCATTTAGAATGTTCGGTAATGAGTACAAAATACTTAGGTGAAAAATTCGATATTCACGGTGGTGGAATGGATTTGAAATTTCCACATCATGAATGTGAAATAGCACAATCTCAAACTTGTAGCGGTGTTACGCCTGTAAATTATTGGATGCATACAAACATGTTGTTATTGAATAGTCAGAAAATGGCAAAATCTACAGGTAATTTTATTTTGCCTAACGAGATTTTATCTGGAGAAAATGACATTTTACCAAAAGCATTCTCAGCAAGTGTAGTTCGTTTTTTTAACATGCAAGCCAATTATAGAAGTATTTTAGATTTTTCAGGAGAAGCATTAGAAGCTTCTGAAAAAGGGCATTCAAAATTAATGGAAGCTGTAAATTTCTTAGATAAAATAGAAGCAGCAAATAGTTCTACTTTTGATGTTCAGAAATGGAAGAAAGATTGTTACGCAGCTATGAATGATGATTTTAATACGCCTGTATTAATTTCTCATTTATTTGAAGCCGTAAAAATAATCAATCAAATAAAAGAAAATAAAGCAAGTTTAACTGAATCAGATTTATCAGAATTTACAACAACTATAAACGCTTTTGTTTTTGATGTTTTAGGGTTGATGAATGAAGTAACTCAAGGAGCTTCTTCTAATAAAGTTAATGGCGTAGTTGAGTTATTAATTAAGCTACGTAAAGAAGCTCGTGAAAATAAAGACTGGGCATTATCTGACCAAATACGTGATGAATTATTAGCTTTAGGAGTTCAGTTAAAAGATGGAAAAGAGGGAACAAGTTTTTCAATCAATTAAAAAAAGTTGAAAAATTTTTTAACATATCCGTTTATAATATTGGTTCGGTTTTATCAAACGGCTATTTCACCATTCACACCAGCAACTTGTAGGTATTCACCAACGTGTTCTAGTTACACTATACAAGCATTGCAAAAACATGGTTTGTTTTTTGGTGGATGGTTAGCAATAAAAAGAATTTTTAGTTGTCATCCGTGGGGTGGTAGTGGCTATGATCCTGTGCCAGAAAAGAAAAATAAATAATAGTCATTTTAATGGCGCAAAATAAATAATACATGAATTTTTTATCCATAGTATGGGATTTAGATCCTGAAATTATAAAAATAGGTAGTTTCGGTATCCGCTGGTATAGCTTAATGTTTGTAACTGTATTTGTATTAGGGCTTCATTTAATGAAGAAAATTTATATAAATGATAAAATTCCTGTAGAAAAATTAGACCCATTATTTATGTATGTATTTATTTCTATGTTAGTAGGAATGCGTTTGGGTGATGTATTTTTCTATAGCTGGGATTATTATCAACATCATTTATTAGAAATATTTTTACCAATGAAACAATTAGCCGATGGCTCTTGGAAATTTACAGGTTTCACAGGTTTTGCAAGTCATGGTGCGGCAATTGGTATTCCTATAGCATTATATTTTTATGCTAAAAAACACTTACAAAAATCATGGTTATTTATTTTAGATAGATTAGGTATTATAGTTGCTTTGGCAGGCTTTTTTATTAGATTAGGAAATTTTTTTAATTCTGAAATTTACGGAAAACCAACAAATAGTAGTTTTGGTGTAATATTTAAAAGAGCAGGCGAAACTGTAGCTAGTCATCCAACACAATTGTATGAAGCGTTTAGTTATTTAGCCTTGTTTTTTGCGTTATGGTATTTTTATTGGAAAACAGATAAAAAAAATCAATTAGGTTTTTTATTTGGATTGTTTATGGTAGTGTTATGGACGTTACGATTTTTTATTGAATTTTTAAAAAAAGCACAAGTTGATAACAGAGAAGATTGGGTTTTCAACTCATTAAACACAGGACAAGTATTAAGTATTCCACTTGTTTTAATCGGGTTTTGGTTGATGTTTAGAAAATCAAAATAATTTATACAAAAATAAATACCTCCAAATTATTGTGAATTTTTTGGAGGTTTTTTATTGATGCTTTTGATAAAAGAAACTCAAAAATTAACTAATTCAAATTAATTAATATAATAATGTGTCCATTCAAAGATGTTTTTAAACACTTTTTCTCGAACATTTTTTTTAGAGAGTACTAAATCATGCATTCCGTTTTTTATTTCACATAGCGTAACATTTCCATTTATTTTTTGTGCATAATCATGAATGTGCTGTACGTTTAAAACAGCATCAGCATTCATAAAATCATCTGACCATTTTTTTTGATAAATAGATTTATCACTATGTAATACCAACATTGGAACATTTATACGCCAATTATTTTGAATGTTTTTGTGAGCTTTATGAATGGCGTGTATAAATCCAAAATTTACTTTCGGAATATTGTATGGTTTCCAAGCTAGTGAATAATTCCAAGTTCCATATTTACTATTATGAAGGCTATAACCATATAATTCTGAAAAATGGCTAGAAACTAATGTATTTGGAAAATAATTTCCTAAAAAAGAAAGTGTTGGAACGCCTAATTTTCTTTCAATAATACTAAGGTTAAACTCATAAAAAGGACTGTTGCAGATGAGTCCATCAAATAACTTACTGTTTAAATTATTACCTGCATAATTGGTTATGATTAAGCCTCCGGTGGAGTGTCCTTTTAAAATAACATGTGTATTTTTTTCTGATTTAATAATTTTTAATGCCTTGTTTATTTCTTCATCATATTCTAAAAGTGAGCGAACATTGTTTAATTTTTGATGTTTTAATAACGATCTACCATATTTTCTTAAATCAAGAGCATAAAAATTGTAACCTTGTTCATTAAATTTTTCTGCCATTTCATTCTGAAAAAAATAATCATTGAAACCATGTATATATAAAATTGCTCTAAAAGTTTTTTTTTGTGGTTTTTTGCGAATTAAAGTAGCTATAACAGTTCCTTCATAATCATTTGCTAAAGGAAGTGTTAATTGTTCAAAACCATGGCCAAGTACATCTGGTGAATAATTTTTATTATCGTTTTGCATCAGTATTTATTCTTAATAGGATGTTTTATGCTTTTTTTTGTATGAGAAAATATTTTATATTGAAGTAATACCATCATTAAAAAAAAAGCAACAAAATTTATCTGTAATAACATTGAAATTTCAGGCTTAATAGAAGCTAGGTTTCCACCGTAAAAGGCAACTTTTCGAAAGCCACTCAAAAATTGTGTAAGTGGAATATATTGTGCAATATTAGAGATCGCATTTGGTATTGCCATGGTTGGCCAAGTAAAACCACTAAGCACAAAGGCGGGCGTTGAAATAACCATTAACAGTTCGGTAGCTTTTAATTGATTTTGAAAAGCAATAGAAAATAACATTCCAATACTCATTGATGATAAGGTTACTAAAAAAGTTAAAACTAACATAGGTAAACTATAAATTTCCGCATCTATATTAAAATACGGAATAAAGAAGCTAACGACCATCCACATAATAGGAATCATCAGAAAAAAAGGCGTAGATTTAAGGACAATATGATACAAAGACCACTTACTTTCTTTCACTAAATTTGAAAAATAACCATCTTCAAAATCTCTAGCAAAAACCAATGCCATTGCCAAAAATATAATTTGTTGCATAATACCAGCAAGCAACCCTGGAAGCATAAACGTTACATAATTTCCAGTTGAATTATATAATTTGTTGAAGTTTATTTTAAAACTTTCGTAAGCGTTTATAGCTTGTTCAGGATGTAATCCTTGTTTTTTAAGTCCTTCAATTTCAATTCCTGCATTTACAGTCATTAGTACCGATTGAATATTTTTACTAGCCGTATTAGCGTTTAAAATATTTGCCATATTCAAATCTACACGTACTTCAGGATGTCGTTTTTGTAAAACATCTGCCTCAAAATCTGTAGGAAATGTAATAACAGCCACATATTGTTCAGTTGGCATTTCGGCTTTAATATTGCCAGGTGTATATCTTATATCTTTAATTTTTAAGCCTTCGTTGTCATTAAAAGCATCAATAATTTTATCGGTTGTTGGACTGTTATCTTGATCTATAATAACAATCGGCAGGTTTATTACTTTTGCTTGTTGATATACAAAACCAAACAATACTCCATATAAAATAGGTGCTCCAAAGAAAATAGCAAGTAATACGTTGTTCGAAAAGATGCGTGTAAATTCTATCCGAAGTAATTTTATGAATTTTTTCATGCGGTTATTCTTTAATTAAAACGGTGGCATTCAGGTAGAATATTTGCTCGTTATTTTCACCTGTTTTTTCGATGTTTTTATCTAAAGGAATTATTTTTAATTCATAAATAGCTTCTGATAATTCATATAAAGGAGCTGTACTGGTAATATCAGCATATTTAGCAAGTTGTTTTATAGCGATAATTTTACCTTGAATTTCTTCTTTGGTATACGGGTTTATAAGCGTAATTGGCGCACCTGTTTTAAAGTTATATACTTTTGATTCTGGCACGGTAAAACGAAAATATACACTGCTTTTTTTATAACCATTAAATAAAGTGTAACCAGGCGAAAGTAGTTCGCCCTGCTTTAAGCTAATTGTTTCTATTGACATATCGGTAGGCGCAATAATGTATTTTTCGTTCGCTGCCGAAAGGACTTCTTGCTTGGCACCCATAGCACGGTCTAATTGTCCTTTTGCTTGATCTATTTGCTCGGTTCTGGCACCATTTTTAGCTTCATTTCGTTTTGCTTCTATGGCAGTTACTTGTGCTTTTGCCATATTTAATTTCATTTTCACTTCATCAAATTGTTGCTGGCTTATTAATGAATCTTGATACATTGCACGCATTCTATTAAAAGATTCTTGCGCAAATTCTAACTGTGCTTTTCCTGCGTTTAATTTTCCATCAATTTGAATTAATTGGTCTTTTGTGGCACCATTAAAAGCCATTTTTAATTGTCCTTTAGCAGCTTTTATAGCACCGTTTACTTGTGTCATTTTAGCATTTACTTCCGGAATATCAATAAAAGCCAAGGTATCTCCTTTTTTTACATCTTGTCCTTCGGTTACATATATGTTACCAATTCTTCCTGCTATTTTACTACTAATAGACATGGTTTCAAACTTCACTTTTCCTTTATATGGAGTAATTGTTTGCTTGTTGGTGCATGAATTAAGTGATATTAATGCCGTGGCTCCAATAAAAATAGTTTTAAATAAATTCATTTTTTTTGAGTATTAATTATAAAAAGAAGTAAGAATTCCTTTTGCGTGTAACAGGTTTGTAATGGCTCTTCGTTGCTTAAAATAAGATTCTTGTAATTTAAAATTTGCTTTTTCTAAATCGGTTAAGGCATCTAGGACATCATTTATTGGGGCTAAATTGTTTTTATATTGTGTATTTATCATATCATAAGTAGCATTTGTTAAATCAATTTCTTTTTCACTTATTGTAATATTTTGAACGGAAAATTCATAATCGAGTGTTGCTTTTACAAGGCTTAAAGCAATCATTTCTTGTGCCTGTTTGCGTTGCTCTTTATATTTTAGGTTTTCAATAAGTGCTTTTTTACTGTTTAAAGTTGTTTTAAAACCATCAAAAGCGTTCCATTTTACGCCAACGCCTACATACCATTTCGGGTCTAATAATGATAAATCATCTTCTAAAAATTCATAATGTCCTTTTAGGGCTATTTTAGGAATGAAATTACTTTTTTCCATTTTAGCTTTATAAAGTGTTGCTTTTTCAGCTTCTTTTAAGGCTTTTATTTCATTACGTATTTCATTCGGAGTATCATTTGTATTTTTAAAGTTATTTTCTGATAAATTTTGATTAAAAGTTAGTGGAAATAATTGTGGACTTATCAATTTTAGACGGCTTATTTTTTCGCTAGTAAGCTGTTCTAAAACTGCTATTAATAAGGTTTTATTTTGATTAAAAGCTAACTTTTTAGAAGCTAATTGTTGCTGTGCTACTTCAATTTTTTTACGACTGATAGGAGTTGCTAGGCCATTTTTAATAGCTTGTTTCACAAAATGTTCTTGTTCGTTTAAGTATTTTTCAGAAACGGATAGTACTTTTTTAGAAGCATAGACCAAGGCTAATTGATCGTAAGTTTCTATAATTTTTAAGGCAATTTTATCTTTTTCTGCAATTTCCAAATAAGTTAAAGAAGCCTCTTTGTGTTTGCTTGCTTTTAAGGCGTTGCTTGCTTGAAATCCGCTAAATAATACCCAATCAACATCAACTGCTGCTTTTAAAAGATTTTCATCTTGAAGATTTGGTACATTTTTTATAGGAATACTACTTGGAATTGCGCTATTAAATGGTATGCCGATTGCTTCTTTAATGAGTAATTTTTGCGTTCCCATTAAAAGGTTTTGCGTATCGTTATCAAAAGTAATCGGTTCGTTTAAGTGTACAAAACTTCCGTTAAATGTAACATTGGGTAAAAATACTGATTTTGCTAATTTTTGATCTATTTTAGCTTTTTGTGCGTCTAAATTATAAATACTAGCGGTATGACTTTTATGTAATCCTTTGTTGATAAGTTTCTTTAAAACAGAGTCAAGATGTTGTGAGAAAATTGTAAGTGGATTAAAGCCTATTAAGAAAATTAGGAGTATGTATGTTTTTGATATTTTTGTTAGCATTGCAAAGATTTTAAAAGTACAATGTAAATATCTTAATAATAAAACAATATTCTTTTGACTTATGTCAAAAAAGTATATGTAATATTTAAGTTTAAAAAGAGTGTAAGTTATTATTTTATTTTTCTGATTCTACTAAGGGTTGCTTGGTTCATACCTAGATATGATGCAATGTGACTTAAAGCTACGCGATGTGAAATATCAGGAAACTCTGAATTCATATAATCATATCGTTCTTTAGCGGTTTGAAATTGAATAGCATTTAATTTATGTACAACTTTTGTAAGCATACTTATTGATAATAGGCGAATAAATTTTTCTACTTTATGATATTTTTCTAATAAAAGGGTTATTTTTTCGTGCGATATGCTATATAAAACTGAAGTTTCTAAAACTTCTAAATAATAATAACTTGCAGTTTGATTAAAAAAACTATCAGCACTTGACATGAAAACTCCTTGTCCGAAAAACCATTGTGTAACATCCTTACCATCTTTTTTTAGGTAATAACTTCTAGCTATTCCTTTGTGTACAAAATATAGCTTTTTACAAATTTGCCCTTCTTTTAATAAAAGGTCATTTTTTTGAACTTCTTCTTTATTAAAATGCGCTAAAATATCGTTTAATTCATCGTGAGAAAAAGTAATTTGTGCTGTTAAAAAATCAGTGATATCCATACATAAAATCTAAAAAAAAACAATTTAAGAAGTTATTTTTTTAATTTTGAATTAAATGTAATTTAATTCTTTTTTATTATTAAAATTTTTATTTTTAACTTCATAATCATAGCTATATATTTAAAATAATGTTTCTCTGTAGTAATACAAAAAAATGTTAAAAAGAGATAATTTAGTTATAAGTTTTTTTCTTTTAATTAATAGCATTTTAAAAGAGTCTAGAAATTTTTTTATTTTTAAATATAGATTATTAATACCTTATTTTATCTTGTTTTTTAGTCCATTTTTTAAAAGGTTCTAAAGCAATTTTTCTGGCAACTTGTTTAAACGGAATGCTACGTTTTTGATAAGGTAAGTCAATTTCTTTGTAAATAAAGGCATCATCAAAACCAATATTAGCGGCACCTTGTTGATTACTTCCATAATAAATCTTGTCAGGACGAGCCCAATAAATAGCACCTAAACACATAGGGCAGGGCTCACAAGAAGTGTAAATAATACAGCCATTTAACTGAAATGAATCTATGTTTTTACATGCATTTCTAATAGCGGTAACTTCCGCATGAGCTGTAGGATCGTTGGTAGAAGTTACTTTATTATTTCCTATACCAATAATTTCTCCATTTTTAACGACAATACAACCAAACGGACCACCTTCGTTATTATTCATTCCTTTTAAAGCTGTTTTTACAGCTTCACTCATATATTTTTCGTGTTTATTCATTATTAAGAAATAATGACATTACTAATTTAATTGATTTCTTTTATTTATCGAATTATAATATTGGTTTCTATTGTGTAAATATTTGGTACACTTAGCGTAATAAAAATACTTTTATAACCTTAATTAAGGCATTTATGACCTTTTTTTTTATTCATTTTATTTAAATAAACAACTTTGTTCTACAAAATCAAAACTAACTACTTATGAAATTAACATTTAAATTTATTTTAAAAACAATATTACTATTAAGTATTGTTGTTTTTAATTCTTGTAATAAGAAAGAAAAAGAAAAAGAAAAGGTAAAAGAAATTAAAATAACAGCTTATAACAATGCTGTAGAAAAAAGTTTATGTAATAGCAGTTGGTTTCCGCATTCACAAACACCTGCACCACTTGAAGGAAAAAAAAGTCTTTTTGCAGCAAAAAATACTACTAATGCTATTTTTCATCAATGGTCATGGCAAAAATTTTTATGGTTAACAAAGCCAACAACAGAAGTTATTTTATTACCAATACTAACAAGAGGTGAGCCAACACCAATTCCTTTAAAAGTAAAAATTCCTTTATTTTTAAATCCTAAAAATATGCATCAGGTAACATCTCATATGCAGAATGTAGTACAACAACAAGGTGCGGCTTTGGTTTTAACAGATACTGCTCAGGCAGGTTCTGGGGGTGTTTTGAAAACAAACCCAGCTTATAATGATGCTCATAAATCAGAATCTGTTTTTTATTCTATCCATGTAAATTCTACAATGAAAAATGCTGCAGAAAAATTTAAAGATTCTATACTTACGGGTAAATTAGGTAAAAACAATTTATCATCTTTTCCTATTGGTTCATTAGAGTTAAAAGTTTCTTGGACACCAGTTACTGCTATTCCAAAAAATAAAATTGCAAATTATTATACTACTGTAGCAGCTATTTCTACTAACGGAAAAACGTATACAAATACCAAAGTAGCTTTGTTAGGTATGCATGTGGTTGGTGTTGTTGAAAATCATCCAGAATTTATTTGGGCTACTTTTGAACATAATGATTTAGCTCCAAATTATAATTGGTCAAAAAATGAAGCAAATTCATCAACAGAAAAATTATTGTTCTCAAAAGGTACCACTTCTGGAATTGAAGGCATTACTTGGGTAACAAATAGTGCAAAGTTAAAAAGTAAAGCCTTTGATTTATTTGAGTACGGGGTACCTAGAAATATAGATGGAAGTTTAATGATAACTTGTCAACAAGAACCAATTAATTCTGATAATATCAGAGAGATAAATAATTGTGTGAAAATTAATTTAGAAAAAGAAGTAAGTGCTTGGAAAAATTATTTTTATAATGGATCTATTTGGATAGGTACTGATGGTTTAAATACTCAAGAACAAGCGCAATTATTAGTTAATTTAGAAGGAGCCATAGCTAATGCAACCGAGGGTTCATCAGCAAGGGGTTCTTTAAATAATGCCAATGTAACAATGGAAACTTATACACAAACTTTTAAAAGTAATATAAATGATATTACGGTTGATAATTTAGCTAACTGTTTTAGTTGTCATAATGCAGTAAGTTATACTGGAGATAAATCACCTATTTATTTGAGTCATATTTTTGATGCTTATATTAAACGAGCAGAAGGAAAAACATTTAAGCAAGTTGAAATGTTAAAAGCAAAACAAGAAGTACAAGAATTTATGGAAAACAGATTAAAGTAAAGTTTTTAGGTTGACTTTATTAATAAACCTCTCCTACTAATATTATGGAGAGGTTTGTTTTTAAAACTAAAATATTAATGCTTTTTTACCAATTTATATTTAATTATTCTTTAGCACCATGACTTTTTGCTGTAGCTATCCAATGTTCTGAAAGCCCTTTTGTATCGGCTCTTAAACCTCTTGATAAATGTAATGCAATAGCAATTATTAAAACCGAAGCTTCATGAAGTTCTTCAAATGTTTGTAGATTTCCGAATTTTTCTTGCGCTTTTAAAAGGATAAAATCATTGTGTTTTTGAGCGAAAGTAACAGGATTATTATCGTGGTTTGTTATTGATGGAATCATTAAATAATCTATCCATTCTTTACCTATTCTTTTTGCTGATGCTTTGTGTGTTTCTTTACCTATTATTCTCCACATTGCAAGTGTTTTTGTATCTCCAGAAGCAGCTAGTCCCGAATCTAAAAGTAGTTCAAAACCAATATCAGCAATATTTTGCATGACCATTAAATAAGCATCTAATGCTTTTTCATACTGTTCAGCTTTTTGTTCTTTTAAATATTCACCAACACTAAGTTTAGGTAAATCTAATACTTCGGAACAATCTGTTAAGCACGGAAAAGCGTTTCCTTCATAAATATATTCAGCTTTTTCAAATTGTACTTGACGACCAAGTGGATATAAACGACAGGCTAACGGACGACCAACGTGAACGCTACAACCAGCGTTATCTAAATATTGACTACATGCTTTTTGTCCTTTTTTATCGGTTTTTCCATCAAAAAGCAATTGAATACCTCCAAATTCACTATAAAGGTTACGAAACTCTTTAGTACTAATTTTTTTCTCTTGACTAAAACTAAATAATTCCCATGGATTCAGCATTACATCTTTTCCAAAACAACATGATCCAGAACGTGAGCAAGTAAGTGGTAATATACTTTCAGAATTTAGTTTTGTTACTTGCATTTTGTATGTTTTATTTTTGAAATGAATAGTTGAACTGAGTAATAGTTATTTTTATAGCGGGGTCAAAAATAAGATTTAAAAAACAAAAATCCCTACAATTATAAATTGCAGGGATTTTAATATATAAAATTTAAAAAAGAAGATTATTTTAATCCACCAATCATTTGTTCAGGTTTTACCCATTCGTCATATTCAGCTTCCGTAACATAACCTAAACGAACTGCTTCTGTTTTTAAAGTAGTTCCGTTTGCGTGAGCCGTGTTTGCAATTTCAGCAGCTTTATAATAACCGATTTTAGTATTTAAAGCAGTAACTAACATTAAAGAATTATTTACTAATTCAGTAATTCTAGTATGATTTGGCTCAATACCAGCCGCACAATTTACATCGAAAGATACACAAGCATCTCCAATTAATTGAGCAGATTGTAATACGTTTGCCGCCATCATTGGTTTAAAAACGTTTAATTCGTAATGTCCTTGCGTACCACCAACAGTAACAGCAACATCATTACCCATAACTTGCGCACAAACCATAGTGATTGCTTCTGCTTGCGTAGGATTTACTTTTCCAGGCATAATAGAAGAACCTGGTTCATTTGCAGGAATAATTAATTCACCAATTCCAGAACGAGGACCAGAGGCCATCATACGAATATCGTTGGCTATTTTATTGATAGAAACAGCTAATTGCTTTAAAGATCCGTGAGTTTCAACAAAAGCATCGTGAGCAGCTAAAGCCTCAAATTTGTTTTCGGCAGTAATAAAAGGTAACCCTGTAAATTCAGCAATATATTTAGCAACTAAAACATCGTAACCAGCAGGAGTGTTTAACCCTGTACCAACAGCAGTACCACCTAAAGCTAATTGAGATAAATGGGCTAAAGAATTTTTTAAAGCTTTTAAACCGAAGTTTAATTGTGCTACATAACCAGAAAATTCTTGTCCTAAAGTTAGGGGAGTAGCATCCATTAAATGTGTACGTCCAATTTTTACAACATCTTTAAATACTTCTGATTTTGCCTGTAAAGTATCACGTAATTGCTCAACTCCAGGAATTGTAACTTCAACAATTTTTTTGTAGGCTGCAATGTGCATTCCTGTAGGAAAAGTATCGTTTGATGATTGCGATTTGTTTACATCATCATTTGGTTGAATAGTTTTTTCACCTTCACCAATAACGTTACCAGCAATTTCATGTGCTCTGTTGGCAATTACTTCGTTACAGTTCATGTTACTTTGAGTACCAGAACCTGTTTGCCATATTACTAACGGAAATTGATCATTGTGTTTACCTGCTAAAATTTCATCACAAACTTGTGCAATTAAATCTCTTTTTTCTTCAGCTAAAACACCTAATGCTGCATTTGTATAAGCCGCCGCTTTTTTAAGATAAGCAAAACCATATACTATTTCTAAAGGCATTGAGCCCGCAGGACCTATTTTAAAGTTGTTACGAGAGCGTTCAGTTTGTGCTCCCCAATATTTATCCGCAGGAACTTCAACATTTCCCATGGTATCTTTTTCAATTCTGTACTTTGTCATTTTAAAATGATTTAAAAGAATATAAATTAACTTAAGTCAAATTTACAAATTCTTATAGGTTTTAGTGTTGATTTTTTTAGGAGATTTTATTGGATGAAAAGAAAAATAGTTCTAATTTTGCATTATAACAATTATTAACAGAAAACAAATGTTAGATTTTTCACAATTTTCAGGATTAGTATTATTCATGTTTATTTTTACGACCGGATTCTGGTTGTTAATTTTCTTGTTAACATTTGTAGTTCCTTATTGGATTGGTGGAACAATTTTAGAGAACTTAAAGTTAAAGAGAGAAGCAAAAAAAGCAGCTCAAGGTAAGTAAGCTTTTATAAAACATATAAAAGGCTCGCATTTAGCGAGCCTTTCTGTTTTAGAAAGAGTTTCGTTTTCCTCTTCTATTTCCTGAACCTTTTGAAGGACGACTTTTTTTGCGTTCTTTCTTTTTTTCTTTCATTATTTTATTAAACTCAACAAGTTGTTCTTTATCTAAAAAGGTTTGTAGTTCTTTTTCTTGCTTTAAATTTAATTCTTTAATTTTAATTCTTTTTTCTTGATCAGATATTTCTTTCTGATGAAGTGCTGTTTTTTGATGGTTATATTTTAAAACAACTTCTTTTATTATTAATAATTGAATGTTATCGATTTTTAGTTTTTCTTGAACTTTTTCTAATTTTTTATCAATTATTTTTTCCTTATTTTTTTGTGCTACTATATTTTCTGTAAAGTTTATTATTAATAAACTTATAATTATTAATTTATACATAAAATTTTAATTCTAAGATGTAATTGCGTTAGGGATTGAATGGTATGTTTGAGCTCTTTTAGTTGATGTGCTTTTTTGCACATCAACTAAAAAGCGAGTAATGAAAGCCCGCTCGAACGCCCAATTTTAATCTTCAAAACCAGCACCATCATTACTTTGTCCTGTAGGTTTTTCTCTTTTTTTCTTTTGATTAAAACGATAGGTAAAACTTAGTGATACTTGTCGTTCTCTCCATTGAAAAGTTCCGTTTGCTATTGTTGATGGATTTTCTCTATCACCATAATAAGTTGTACTTTCTCGTTTACGAGAGTTGAATAAGTCACTTACATTTAATACTAATGAGGCTTTGTCTTTTAAAATATCTTTACTAAAAGATAGGTTTGCCATAAACATTCCTTTACTTTCGTTTTGCGCACTATTTTTTGGGCCTCGATACATTAGGCGTGTTTGCCATTCTATTTTTGCAGGAAGTGATATACGAGCGTTAAAACGTGTAAACCAACTATTTTCATTTACAGCAGCTAAATTTGTAGAAACCTGTGAGCCGTCTAATGCAGTATATGTGTATAAAAAAGCATCGGTATTAAATTTATAGTAGTTAAAACTTGCTGATAAACGTATTTTTTTTGAAGGGTTGTAGTTACTTGTTAATTCGAAACCATAACGTTTTTCGTTATTTAAATTTAAAGGTTGACGTATAAAAACATTGGTTCCATTTCTTTTTTCAATAATTGAAACTCCTTGAATTATGTCTGTAGAGTATTGATAATATAAGGAAGTTCCTAAATTTAATTTTTTAATTTTTGTATTGTAACCTAAATCGAAAGAACTGGTAAATGTTGGGTTTAAATCAGGATTACCTCTAAATACATTGGTAGCTGAACTTCGGCTTTCGAAAGGGTTTAAATACCAATGACGAGGTCTTCTTAAACGACGACTGTACCCTAAACTTAGGTTTTCATTATCATTTAATTCATAGCCAAGGTTAATTGTAGGAAACCATTCGGTATAATTTTTTTTAGATTTTTGATTGGTAGTTAATACATTTAAATCAATATTTGTTATTTCAGATCGCAAGCCTAATAGGTAAGAAAATTTATTAATTTTACTTCCGTACTGTGTATAGAAGGCATAAATATTTTGTTTAAAATTGATAGCGTTTGAAGGGTCAAAATTTGTATTAGGGTCTAGAATATTTACTTTAAAATCAGAATTTAAATTTTGATATGTAGCTTTGTGTCCAATTTCAAATTGATTATTTTCACCAATTGGCAACACATAATCTATTTGAACTAGTTTTTCTTTAGAGTTTGTTATTTGTGAGTTTAGTTCTGATAAGGATCCGTTAACAGTAATTGGTGCATTTTCTGTTTCTTTACTGTCTCCATATTGTAAATCGATGGTTAGTTTTTGTCCGTCTTCATTTAATTTATTAGTATAGTTTATAGAGTACTGATTGTCTATATTATTTTCTTTTTCATTTTCTATACGAATTTCATTGTATATAGGTTGGGTTGGGTCGTTAAGTAAAAATTTATTTGTTAGGTTAGTAGCAACATCATCTCCATTTGATTTTCTGTATACATAATTACCTGTAATAGAGCTGTTATCGTTTATGTAGTATTCTAAGCCTATTGAAGCATTAAAATTCTTATTTTTTCTATCGAAAATTCTATTTTCAATTTGTGTACTGTCTAAAATACCATTATTTAAATAAGATAATTTAGTATGTGAGTTTCCTGGTCCTTTTCTGTACGAATAGCCAAGGTTTGTAAATAGATTTATTTTTTTTGTACGGTAATTTAAATTTGGTGCAATTCGTACTAAATCAGGATTACCAACGGTAAGGTTTAATGATCCATTAAAACCTGTTATTTTTCCTTTTCTAAGAATGATATTTAAAATACCAGCAGTTCCTTCAGCGTCATAACGTGCTGATGGTGATGTTATTACTTCTATTTTTTCAATGGCATCTGCAGGTAAATTACGTAAAGCATCAGTACCTGTTAAACCAACTAAGGCAGAGGGTTTACCATCGATTAATATACGAACGTTTTCACTACCTCTTAAACTAACAGCTCCTTCCGCATCTACATTTACAGAGGGTACGTTGTCTAAAACATCAGAAGCAGTTCCGCCTTTAACAGTCATATCTTTACCAACGTTGTAAATCTTTTTATCTAAACGAATTTCTACGGTAGATTTTTCAGCTATAATTTCAATTTCATTTAACCTTTCTGCATCTTCAGAGAGTGTAATAGTACCTAGGTTAGTATTTTTAGTTAATTTTTTATTAGATAAATTTTTAGTTTTAAACCCGATAAATTCGACCTTAATTGAATATTCTCCTTTAGGAACTTCAATAGAAAAATTTCCTTTTGTATCTGTTATTCCTCCTAAAACATGCTTGTTTTGTATATGAGTTAATACTAAGGTCGCATACTCTAAGGGGTGATTAGATGTAGCTTCAATAATTTTACCTGTTAGTGTTATTTTAGAAATATTAGCACGAGCAGGTTTTTGCGCAATAGTTGAAATAGATATTAAAATAGCTATAATAAGTATAATTTTTTTCATTGAATGTTTAGTTATATAAAAGAAGTAAGACAACGAAGTTCTTTAAAGGTTTAACAATGTTAAGTTAAAGAAGTGTTAAATAAAAAAAGGTCGCATTTAGCGACCTTTTTAAGTATTGTAATTATATTGAAAAATATTATTTTTTCTTTGCTTTTTGTTGAGCAGCTTGTTGCTCTTGAGCTTGTTTCATAGCATTGTCTAAACGCTCACGAAACTTACTTTTAGCTTTTTCAGGTTTCTTTTTATTTTCTTGAATTTTTGCGTGAATTTTATCTTCGTCAATTACATAATTTTTAATAATTAACATAATTACGATGGTTAATAAGTTTGATATAAAGTAATATAAACTTAAGCCACTTGCATAGTTGTTAAAGAAAAACAACATCATAATAGGTGAAAAGTATATCATATACTTCATCATTTTAGTCATGTCAGGCATTCCTTCTTGCGTTGGTGCTTGCATATTAGCTTGTTGGTTTTGGTTCATTTTCATATAAAAGAAAATGGCTACTGAGGCTAATATTGGAAATAAACTAATATGGTCTCCATAAAAAGGAATGCTAAATGGTAATTGATAAATCATATCGTATGATGATAAATCATTTGCCCATAAGAAACTTTTTTGTCTAAAATCGATGTTTGTTGGAAAAAATTTAAACAATGCAAAAAATACAGGCATTTGTAATAGTGCAGGAATACAACCTGACATCATACTTACCCCAGCTTTTCTTTGCACAGCCATGGTTTCCTGTTGGCGTTTCATGGCATTTTCTTTACCAGGAAATTTTTTGTTAATTTCTTCCATTTCTGGACGAATTACTTTCATCTTAGCACTTGATAAATATGATTTATAAAGTACTGGAGACATAATAATACGAACAACAATAGTCATTAAAATAATAATCAACCCAAAGTTACCAATAAAACCTTTTAACATGTTAAATACTGGGTAGAATACTGTTCGGTTTAAGAAACCAAAAATACCCCAACCTAAATCGGCAATTTCATTTAAACTGGTACCTTTATATGTTTTTAATAGGTTATAGTCTGTTGGTCCGTAAAACCACTGCATGTTATAATTTAATTCTCCATTAGTTAAGGCTAAAGGAGTTTTTAGAGCATATGTTTTTGTAAATAAAGTATCTTTTTCTTCGCCAGCAAAATCAATTGATTTTAAGGTAGCGTTATTAAAAGGAGTGTCTGATGATAAAATAGAAGAGAAGAAGTGTTGCTTATAAGCAACCCAATTAACATCACTCATGGCTTCATCATCATTCATTTGTAAATAATCAACATCACCATCAGCTTTGTAGTAGTAGTAGGAATACATGTTTTCGGTTTTTAAACTTTTTTCATGTCTAAAACCTTTCAAGTTCCAATCTAAATTAATTGCTTGAGAGCTATTTATTACACCATTTAAACCTTGAGAGCGAACAGCAAAATCTATACGGTAATCATTTTTTTTAATTTCGTAACGGTATTCTAGAAATTGATTTTCAGATACTTTCAATTTCATAGAAAGTATTTGAGTATTACCATTTTTAGTTAGGGTAGGAGTAAATAATAAATCTTTTGTGTTTAATATACGATTATCAGTAGTACCAAAATTAATATTAAAAGATGCATTTTTATTTTTGACTAAATATAAAGGAAGTGAGTCAAAGGTTTTGAAGTTTTTAATTAAAGCTTCTGTAATTTGCCCTCCCTTATTATCAATAGTTAATTTAACAAGGTTATTTTCTATAGATGTATTTCCATTTTTACCTGTAGCAGCACCATATGCAAAAGCACCTAGTTTGTTTTTTAAAGCAATTTGCTGTAATGAATCATTAACAGTAGATGTTTCTGTTATATTGTTTTGAGTGGTTGAAGCTTCAGAAACTTGAACTGTTTGTGTTGTTGTTTCAGTAGTTACATCAGGTTTACGAGAATTCATCCACCATAGTAATATTCCTCCTAATAAAAGCATTCCTATAAAGGAATTTAAATCAAATTTTTTTTGTTCCATTTATGTTTGTTATAATGTCAACTTGTCTTTTTTTGTTTTTTTTGATATTTTAAAAACCTGACAAATGTAGTGAAAACCATATGTTTTTATATGGTTTTACAATGATTAATTTTCAATAGTATACTAGTCTAAATAGTGTTCCAACTACAACTTGTTAAAAAAAATCCTGTAATTAAAAATTACAGGATTTTAAATTTATTTTTTTGACTGTTTTAACGCAGCCTTTATAAAACTTACAAATAAAGGGTGTGGGTTTAATACGGTACTTTTATATTCTGGATGATATTGAACACCAACAAACCAAGGGTGTGTAGGTATTTCAACAATTTCTACCAAACCTGTTTTCGGGTTTATACCTGTTGATTTCATTCCAGCTCCTTCTAGTTGCTCTTTATAATCGTTGTTATATTCGTATCGATGGCGATGGCGCTCGCTAATTAGTTTAGTTTTGTATGCTTCGAATACTTTAGAGTTTTCGGTAATTTCACAATCCCAAGCTCCTAAGCGCATTGTTCCACCTTTTTGAGTAACATCTTTTTGTGTTTCCATTAGGTTAATAACAGGGTATGCTGTGTTTTCATTCATTTCTGTTGATTCAGCACCTTTTAGCCCTAAAACATTACGAGAATACTCAATAACAGCCATTTGCATTCCTAAACAAATTCCTAAAAAAGGAATGTTGTTTTCGCGTACCCATTGTACTGCAGCAATTTTACCTTCAATACCTCTGTCTCCAAAACCAGGAGCTACTAAAACACCATTTAAGCCTTTTAGTTGAGATGCTGCATTTTCAGGAGTTAATTCTTCAGAATGAATCCAACGAACAACAACTTTTGTTTTATTGGTAGCACCTGCATGTACAAATGCTTCGGTAATTGATTTGTAAGAATCGTGTAACTCTACATATTTACCAACTAAACCAATTTCAATAGTAGAGGTAGGGTTTTTATGACGTTCTAAAAATTGATTCCAAGCTTTTAATTTAGGTTGTTTGCGAGTAGATAAGTTTAATTTATCTAAAACGACATAATCTAACCCTTCTTTAAACATTAAGTTAGGAACATCGTAAATAGTTTCTGCATCTAACGATTGAATTACATCTTGTTTTTTAACATTACAAAATAATGCTAATTTACGTTTAATGGTGTCGTTTATTTCATGTTCAGATCTACATACTAATATATCAGGACTAACACCACTTTGCATTAGCATTTTAACAGAGTGTTGTGTAGGTTTTGTTTTTAGTTCACCAGCTGCCGCTAAATAAGGTACTAAAGTTAAATGTATAACAATAGCATTGTCGTCTCCTAATTCCCACTTTAATTGACGAACGGCTTCTACGTAAGGTAATGATTCAATATCACCAACTGTACCACCTATTTCGGTAATAACAATATCAAATTCACCAGTGTTTCCTAAAATTTGAATTCGGTTTTTTATCTCATCTGTAATATGAGGTATTACTTGAACTGTTTTTCCTAAAAACTCTCCTTTACGTTCTTTATTTATTACAGATTGATAAATTTTACCTGTAGTAACATTATTAGCCTGTGAAGTAGGAATATTTAAAAAACGTTCGTAATGACCTAAGTCTAAGTCTGTTTCGGCCCCATCATCAGTGACATAACATTCACCATGTTCGTATGGGTTTAATGTTCCTGGGTCAATATTAATATATGGGTCTAATTTTTGTATAGTCACAGAGAATCCTCTTTGCTGTAATAATTTAGCTAAAGAAGCGGCAATAATTCCTTTTCCAAGTGATGAAGTTACGCCTCCTGTTACAAAAACGTATTTAGTATTGTTCATGGTATTGTTAGGTTTGCGCAAAAGTAAGAACTCTGGCTATTCGAACAAATAAAAAAGTAAAAAAAATGTATAAAAGTTTCTTAAATTTGAATTTTGAAATTTATATACAAAAAAAACAAAACTAGTATTTGTAAGACAAAAAAACTATTGTATATTTGCCCACGCTTTTAGCAGACGGAGTTTCATAAAAGCAAAATATAATAAAGACCATTTTTAAAAACATACATAATGCCGAAAAGAACTTACCAACCATCGAAGAGAAAAAGAAGAAACAAACACGGTTTCAGAGAAAGAATGGCATCTGCTAATGGACGTAAAGTATTAGCTAGAAGAAGAGCTAAAGGAAGAAAGAATTTAAGTGTATCTTCTGCTCCAAGACCAAAGAAATAATGATTAACAACTGTTAATATATTAGGTGTTACTATTTTTTTAGTAACACTTTTTTTGTACATAAACATTTCACCTTTTTATAGATAACACAATACCTATTAAAATGCCTAAAAATCAAGACCTTAAATCTATCTTAATAATCGGATCAGGGCCAATTGTTATTGGTCAAGCCTGTGAATTTGATTATTCAGGAACACAAGCTTTACGTTCTTTACGTGAAGATGGAATTGAAACTATTTTAATCAATTCAAATCCAGCAACAATCATGACAGATCCTTCAATGGCTGATCATGTGTATCTTTTACCGTTAAATACGAAATCATTAATTCAGATATTAAAAGATCATCCACAAATAGATGCTGTTTTACCAACAATGGGTGGTCAAACTGCATTAAATTTATGTATTGAAGCTGATGAAAAAGGTATTTGGAAAGATTTTGGTGTAGAAATTATTGGTGTTAATATTGACGCCATTAATATTACCGAAGACCGAGAGAAATTTAGACACTTGATGCTAGATATTGGTATTCCAATGGCACCTCAAGCTACTGCAACATCATTTTTAAAAGGTAAAGAAATAGCACAAGAATTTGGTTTTCCTTTAATTATTAGAGCTTCGTTTACTTTAGGTGGAGAGGGAGCTTCTTTTGTTTATAAGGAAGAAGATTTTGATGCTTTACTAACCCGTGGATTAGAGGTTTCTCCAATTCATGAGGTAATGATTGATAAAGCTCTTATTGGATGGAAAGAGTATGAATTAGAGTTGTTAAGAGATGCAAATGATAACGTAGTTATTATTTGTTCAATTGAAAATATGGATCCTATAGGAATTCATACAGGTGATTCAATTACGGTAGCTCCAGCAATGACACTTTCTGATAAAACATTCCAAAAAATGCGTGATATGGCAATTCATATGATGCGTAATATTGGTGATTTTGCAGGAGGATGTAATGTACAGTTTGCTATTTCTCCAGATGAAAAAGAAGATATTATTGCTATTGAAATTAATCCACGTGTATCTCGTTCATCAGCATTAGCAAGTAAAGCAACAGGATATCCTATTGCAAAAATTGCTACTAAATTAGCCTTAGGGTATCATTTAGATGAGTTAGATAATCAAATTACAAAATCTACATCAGCTTTATTTGAGCCAACTTTAGATTATGTAATTGTAAAAATTCCTAGATGGAACTTTGATAAATTTGAAGGTTCTGACAGAACTTTAGGTTTACAAATGAAATCCGTAGGAGAAGTAATGGGAATTGGACGTTCGTTTCAAGAAGCATTACACAAGGCAACACAATCATTAGAAATTAAACGTAATGGTTTAGGTGCTGATGGTAAAGAAAATAAAAACTACGATGAAATTATAGAGAAGTTAACATATGCTTCATGGGATAGAGTTTTTATTATTTATGATGCTATTAAAATGGGAATTCCGTTGAGTAAAATCCACGAAATTACGCAAATTGATATGTGGTTCTTAAAGCAATATGAAGAATTACACGAAATAGAAAAAGAAATTTCTAAATATACGGTAGCAAATCTTGATAGAGATTTATTACTAGAAGCAAAACAAAAGGGATATGGTGATCGTCAGATCGCTCATATGTTAGGATGTTTAGAAAGTGAAGTATATAGCAAAAGAGAGGAATTAAATATTAATAGAGTTTATAAGTTAGTAGACACGTGTGCTGCTGAATTTAAAGCAAAAACTCCATATTATTATTCAACTTTTGAAAGTGATATCGTAACCAAAGAGGGTGTTACAATTATAGCTAATGAAAGTGAAGTTACTGCTAAGAAAAAAATTATTGTTTTAGGTTCAGGACCAAACCGTATTGGACAAGGAATTGAATTTGATTACTGTTGTGTTCATGGTATTTTAGCAGCTGCAGAATGTGGTTATGAAACTATTATGATTAACTGTAATCCTGAAACGGTTTCTACAGATTTTGATACGGCTGATAAATTATATTTTGAGCCTGTTTTTTGGGAACATATTTATGATATTATTAAACATGAAAAACCAGAAGGCGTTATTGTTCAGTTAGGTGGACAAACGGCTTTAAAGTTAGCTGAAAAATTAACTAAATACGGAATCAAAATTTTAGGCACTAGTTTTGAAGCCTTAGATTTAGCCGAAGATAGAGGAAGTTTTTCAGATCTTTTAATGAGAAATAAAATTCCTTATCCTGAATTTGGTATTGCTGAAACAGCTGATGAAGCGTTAGCTTTAGCAGATAAATTAGACTTTCCAATTTTAGTAAGACCTTCTTATGTTTTAGGAGGGCAAGGAATGAAAATTGTTATCAATAAAGAAGAGTTAATACAGCACGTTGTTGATTTATTAAGAAGGATGCCTGGTAATAAATTATTATTAGATCATTATTTAGATGGAGCAATTGAGGCGGAAGCTGATGCAATTTGTGATGGTGAAAATGTTCAAATAATTGGTATAATGGAACATATTGAGCCTTGTGGAGTACACTCAGGAGATTCAAATGCAACCTTACCAGCTTTTAATTTAGGAGATTTAGTACTACAGCAAATAAAAGACCATACAAAAACTATTGCTTTAGAGTTAAAAACAGTAGGTTTAATAAATGTTCAGTTTGCTATTAAAGATGATGTGGTTTATATTATTGAAGCAAATCCAAGAGCTTCTCGTACGGTACCTTTTATAGCTAAAGCATATAAAGAGCCTTATGTTAATTACGCAACCAAGGTTATGTTAGGGGTAAATAAAGTTACAGATTTTGAATTTAACCCTCAACTAGATGGTTATGCTATAAAGCAACCTGTGTTTTCTTTTAATAAATTTCCAAATGTAAATAAGAAATTAGGGCCTGAAATGAAATCCACAGGAGAGAGTATTTTATTTATTGATGATTTAAAAGATGATCAATTTTATGATTTATATTCAAGACGTAAGATGTATTTAAGTAAGTAATAAAAAATAAAAAATAAAAAAGCCTATCATAATTATGATAGGCTTTTTTTACATAAAATAATTAGTTGCATATACAACTAATTTAATCCTTTGTGTTATTTTTGCGTCTAATATTAAAAATTAAAATGGATTTCGAAAATACATTAGCTCCTTGGTTAGGTAAAACAGCAAAAAAGATAGATAATCATATTCAAGATCTTTTTTTTGAGAAAAATATAAACCTTACAAAAATACAGTTTATTGTATTAAAAACATTAAAAGATAAAAATGGAGTGGCACAACAAGAATTAGCTTTTTTAACAGGAAGAGATAAAACATCTTTAACTCGTTTAGTTAATACAATGCAAAAAAAAAAATTAGTAACTAGAATTCCTTCAGAGTCAGATAAACGTATTAATAATATTCATTTAACTAAAATAGGAACGCAATTATTTGAGGAAACATTTCCTATTATGAAAAATTTTGCAAAATGTTTGCAAAAAAATATTTCAGAAGAAGAGATAGAGCAAACAATTAATGTTATAAAAAAAGTTCAAGAAAATTTAAAAAAAGAATCAGTAAAAAGTTGCATCAACAACTAAATATATAAAGTATGAGAAAATTAATTATAGTAGTAGCAAGTATTGTGTTACTTGGAATATCATTTTTAATATCTAATTATTTTAAAAATAGCAAAAAAACACCTAAACAAAAGGATTTGAAAATTGAAAAAACAGTTTTTGTTGAGGAGGTTAAAAATGAAGATATTACAATAACTATATCAGCAAACGGAAATTTAGTAGCTAAAAATAAAGTAGCTATTTATTCTGAGGTACAAGGTGTTTTACAACCTACAGGAAAAGATTTTAGAGCGGGAGTTTCTTATCAAAAAGGACAAACATTATTAAGTATTAATAGTCAAGAATTTTATGCGTCTATACAAAGTCAAAGAAGTTCGTTGCAAAATTTAATAGCCTCAATTATGCCTGATGTGAGATTAGATTATCCTGAATCTTTTGAAAAATGGAATTTTTATTTGAAAAAATTTGATATAAATAAAATTACACAAGCACTTCCAAAGCCTAGTTCAGATAAAGAAAAATATTTTGTTACGGGTAAAAATATATACACTACGTTTTACAACTTAAAAAATTTAGAAGCACGATTAAGTAAATATAAACTTAAAGCTCCTTTTAAAGGTGTTTTAACAGAGGTATTAGTTACAGATGGTACTTTGGTTAGGGCTGGTCAAAAAATGGGGGAGTTTATTGATACTTCAGTTTTTGAACTACCATTATCTGTCAATGGCACATTTGCTGATATTTTACAGGTAGGAAAAACAGTAACACTTCATAACTTAGAAAAAACGAAAACATGGACTGGTAAAGTTACTAGAATTAATAGTAAAATAGATCAGGCTTCGCAGACAGTTCAAGTATTTATTGAAGTAAAAGGAAGCAATTTAAGAGAAGGAATGTATGTTACGGCAAGCGTACCTGTAAAAACAGTAACTAATGCTATTGAAATTAATAGAAAGTTGTTAGTTGAAAATAAGTCGGTTTATGTTGTTAAAAATAATGTGTTAAATTTAGTGTCAATAAATCCAGTACATTTTAATGAAAATACAGTAGTGGCTAAAGGGTTAAAAAATGGAGTTCAATTAATATCTAAACCCGTTTCAGGAGCTTATATAGGTATGCCGGTCAAGATTTTTTCAGAAGTTATAAATACCTCAACAAAATAAGATATGAGAAAAGTAATAGCATATTTTATTAAATATCCCGTTGCGGTAAATATTATAATAATAGCCTTTGTTCTTTTAGGAATTGTTGGATATTCATCTTTAAAATCATCTTTTTTCCCTTTAACAGATGCTAAGTTTATCAATATAAATGTTGTATACCCTGGTGCTTCTCCACAAGAAATGGAAGAAGGAGTTGTTTTAAAAATTGAAGATAATTTAAAAGGATTAGTAGGAGTAGATCGAGTTACGTCTACATCATCAGAAAATTCGGCAAGTATTTCTGTAGAAATATTAAAAGGATATGATATTAATATTGTTTTATCAGATGTTAAAAATGCAGTTGATAAAGTTCCTAATTTTCCTTCAGGAATGGAACCTGCTGTAGTTTCTAAAATAGAAAAAATAGCTGAAACAATTAGTTTTGTAGTTACAGGTAATAATATTTCGCTTAAATCATTAAAAAATATTGCAAGAGATATTGAAAATGACATCCGTAGAATAAAAGGAATATCACAAATTACTGTTTCTGGATACCCTGATGAAGAAATTGAAATAGCGGTAAGAGAGAGTGATTTAATTGCATATAATTTAACTTTTAATGAAGTTGCAAAAGCGGTTTCTTCGGCAAATATTTTAACCACGGGAGGTTCTGTAAAAACAATTGCAGAAGAGTATTTAATTAGAGCTAATAACCGTTCTTATTATGGTGATGAATTAGATAATTTAGTTGTTAAAGCTGATGCTTCTGGAACAATTATTAGATTAAAAGAGGTTGCGACTGTAAAAGATATTTGGAACGAAACGCCAAATAGAAATTTTTATAACGGAAACTTAGCAGTTAGAATGCAGGTTAGTAATACAAATAGTGAAGATTTAATTTCATCAGCAAAGAATATTAATGAATATATCGAGAAATTTAATAAACAACATGACAATGTTGAAATAGCTGTAACACGAGATTCGTCTATTACATTAAATCAACGTACCGAATTGTTATTTAAAAATGCATGGCAAGGAATGTTGTTAGTACTCTTGTTTTTATCGTTGTTTTTGCGTCCTAGATTGGCATTTTGGGTAGCAGCAGGTTTGCCTGTAGCATTTTTTGGAATGTTTATGTTAGCAGGGTATTTTAATATTACGATCAATGTTTTATCGTTGTTTGGAATGATTATCGTTATTGGTATTTTGGTAGATGATGGAATTGTAATTTCTGAAAATATTTATCATCATTATGAAAAAGGAAAAAATCCTATTAGAGCTGCCATTGATGGTACTATGGAAGTTGTTCCTCCAATTATTTCGGCAATAACAACTACTGTTTTAGCTTTTTCAATGTTTTTCTTTTTAGATGGAAATATAGGAGAGTTTTTTGGTGAAGTAGCTACGGTTGTAGCATTAACATTAGTTTTATCTTTGGTAGAAGCTTTAATTATTTTACCAGCACACGTTGCACATTCAAAAGCATTACATAGAAATCAAAAAATATATGCATTTAATAAATATGCTGAAGATTTAATGGATTTTATGCGTGATAAATTATATGCACCAGCATTAAAATTTGTATTAGATAATAAGTTTTTTGGTTTAGTATTACCAGTTGCTTTATTAATGATAACTATCGGTGCTTTTAAAGGAGGAATTATAAAAGGGACTTTTTTCCCGTCTATAGCAAGTGATCGTGTTTCTATAAATTTAACAATGCCACAAGGAACAAACGAAAAAATTACAGATAGTATTATTTCTGTAATTGAAGCAAAAACTTGGGAAGTTGAAAAAGAATTTACCCAAAAATATGCTTTAGATGGTAAACCTGTTGTAGAAAATATTTTAAAAGAAATAGGACGTGGTTCTGCTAAAGCATCTTTACGAATTAATTTATTACCAGGAGAAACTAGAATGTTTAGTTCTAGAGAGATTACCAATGCAATACGAGAAAGAGTAGGTACTATTTACGGTATTGAAGCATTAACTTTTGGCTCAGGAGGTAATTTTGGAGGAAGTCCAGTATCTGTTTCATTATTAAGTAATAATATAAGCGAGTTAAAAGCTGCTAAAACTGAGTTAAAAGCAGCGTTAAATAAAAATCAAGATTTAAAAGATATTACAGATAATGATCCGCAGGGGATAAAAGAAATCAATATTAACTTAAAAGACAATGCTTATTTGTTAGGTTTAAATTTAAACGAAGTAATGTCTCAAATAAGAAGTGGTTTTTTTGGGAAACAAGCACAACGATTTCAACGAGGACAGGATGAAATAAAAGTATGGGTTCGTTACGATAAAAACGAACGATCATCAATTAAAAATTTAGATGATATGCGAATTTCAACGCCAACCGGTAGTAGAGTTCCGTTATCTGAAATAGCAAGCTATACTATTGAAAGAGGTGAAATAGCAATAAATCATTTAGATGGACAAAGAGAAATAAAAATTGATGCTGATTTAAAAGAAGCGCAAGGAAGTGCTACTGATATTTTAACTGATATTAAAACTAGAATTATGCCTTTAATTGTAGCTAAATATCCATCTGTAACAGCTTTATATGAAGGTCAGAATAGAGAAGCATCAAAAGTATCTAGTTCTGCAGCTTTAGTAGGTCCTGTAATTTTATTATTGATTTATATTGTTATTGTATTTACGTTTAGGTCTTACAGTCAGCCTTTAATGTTGTTAATAATGGTGCCATTTAGTTTGATAGGTGTTGCTTGGGGGCATTGGATTCATGGTTTTGCAGTAAATATATTATCACTTTTAGGAATTATTGCTTTAGTAGGAATTATGGTAAATGATGGTTTAGTACTAATTAGTAAATTTAATAGTTACCTAAAAGAAGGTATGGAGTATGAAGAAGCCTTATTTGCTGCAGGTAAATCAAGATTTAGAGCCATATTTTTAACAACAATTACTACTGTAGCAGGTTTGGCTCCGTTAATTTTTGAAACAAGTAGGCAAGCACAGTTTTTAATACCTATGGCAATATCAATTGCTTACGGAATTATGATAGCTACTTTTTTAACTTTACTAACATTGCCTGTTTTATTATCTATTTCTAATTATTTTAAAGTGTATGTACAATGGTTTTGGGAAGGTGAAAAACCAAAAAGAGAAGCAGTTGAAAGAGCTATTAAAGAGTTAGTATCAGAAAAAGAAGAATTAGCATAGTAAAAGATAATAAAATGAAAAAAACATATTTAGGTATAGCGTTTTTATTGATAAGTATTTCTTTTTACGGACAAGATATTTTATCAAAAGAAAAAGCAGTAACATTAACATTAGAAAATAATTACGATATAAGAGTTGTAAAAAATAATTTAGAAACAGCTAAAAATAATAAAGGAATTTATAATAGTGGGTATTTACCTACTATAATAGCAAATGCAGGTGCTAATTATAGTAATAATGATACTGATAGTGAATTTAAAAATGGTAATATAAATTCTGTAACAGGAGCAGAATCTAAAACTTACAATGCTTCAATAGGATTAAATTATACTATTTTTAATGGCTTTAACAGAAAATATACTTTTAAACGATTAAAAGAAAATTATAATTTAACCGAGTTACAAGCACGTCAAGTAATTGAAAATACATTAACTACGTTGTTTTTGGCTTACTATGAAGTGGCTCGATTAACTGAAAATGAAGCAACACAAAAGGCAACATTACAAATTTCTAAAAAAAGACTGCAAAGAGCTGAGTATAATTTTGAATATGGACAAAATACAAAGTTAGCAGTTTTAAATGCTGAGGTTGATGTAAATAATGATAGTATTACTTACATAGCAGTAAAAAGGGAATTAGCAAATTCTAAAAGAGATTTGAATATCGTTTTAGGTAGAAAAGTAAATACACCTGTAAAAGTAAATACGGATGTTACTTATGCTATTGATTTAAGTTTAAGTACTATTTTAGAAAAGGCAAACAATAACAATGCAATTTTATTACAAGCAAACAAGAATATAAAATTAAGAGCGTTAGACGTAAAACTTCGTAAATCAGGTTGGATGCCAAATGTAAGTTTAACAAGTTCATATGCTTGGACTAAAAGTAATAATGATGCTGTTAATGATTTTAGTCCAATTTCTAATACTCGAAAAGGTGTAAATGCAGGTTTAAACTTATCTTGGAATATTTTTGATGGAGGGCAGACTAAAACAAATGTTACTAATGCAAAAATAGCATTAGAAACTCAAGAAATTCAAAAGTTACAGCAGGAAGAATTATTAGAAAAAAATGTTACTAATGCTTGGGAAACGTATAAGAATGCATTGTTTTCACTACAAGTACAAGAAAAAAATGTAATAACTACCCAGCTTAATTTTAAACGTACTAATGAACGGTATAAATTAGGGCAAATAACTTCTATTGATTTTCGACAAGCACAAGTTAATTTAATAAATGCAGCATTAAGTGTAAGTAATGCCAAGTATACTGCAAAAAATGCTGAATTACAGTTATTGAAATTAGCTGGATTATTACTTGAAAACAAGAATTTTTAAAAACAAACAAAAAACCCTAAGTTAGCTAACTTAGGGTTTTTGATAAATTATAATTCAATCTTTACTTTATATTTTTCTAAATCTTTAATGTAATCATGGGGTACAAAATTTTCGCTATCAAATTCATCAAAACGTTTCTTTTTCATTTCAATACGTTTTATTGCTTTTAAAAAACGTCTAACTTCAATATCATTATTAACAATTAAACCAGGAACATAAACACTTTTACCATCTTCATCTTTAGCAACCATGGTAAAGTAAGATGAATTACAGTGTTTTTTTATACCTGTTCTAATATTTTCAGACTCAACACGTACACCAACTACCATAGATGTTCTGCCAACGTAATTAACAGATGCTTTCATGGTAACTAGCTCGCCAATTTCAATAGGGTTTAAAAAATCTACCGTATCAACAGATGCAGTGACACAATATTCACCAGAATGTTTAGATGCACAAGCAAAAGCTATTTGATCTAGTAATGATAAAATATAACCTCCATGAATTTTACCACTAAAATTAGCGTGAGAAGGTAACATTAACTCTGAAATTGTGATACCTGTATCTTCTACGTGTTTGTATTTTATTTTTGTCATATTAATTATTTGTACTTCTAAAATGTGGTGAATTTTCTTGCTCTACTTTGGTAACAAAATATTTAGAGTCTCCAAGCCATGAAAAAGTACCGTAAAGTTCTTTGTAAGTAATTTTTACATAACGTCCTTGAAATTTTTGTAAATCTTCAATAACCTTTTTTTCATTATCTTGTACAGAGAAAGCAAAAATTTGTGCGCCAGAAATACCTTGACTAATTTCACCTTCCCATGTTTTAATAAGAACTCCTTTATAACTTATTTTTATAAGTTCACCAGATCGTACTCCTTGACTATAAGGAACAAAATATATAAAAGCATAATACGATAGTGCAATTAATGTAATAAAAAGAATAATTAAGGCTAAAATTTTTTTCATAGTAACATTTTAAATTGTGTTTACAAAAGTAAGGTTAATATTTAAACTTGTAAAACGATTTGAAATTAGTAAGTTTGTGAGACTTCAAAAAAAATAAAAATGAATTATATTTTATTTGATGGTGATGTAAGAACTGCTTTATTACCATTTACATATACAAAACCTGTTGCTGATATTAGAATAGGTATTTTAACTATTAGAGAAAAGTGGGAAAAATATTTAGGTTTAACCACTACTACTATTACTGAAGAGTATTTAGAAGAAAAATATCCGATGGTAGAGTTAGAGGTTAATGTATTATTAAACGCTTCTTTTTTACCAACAGATTCATTGGTAGATATGGTAAGGGAGTTAACCGAAAATCAGGCTATTTTTAAAGGTGAAGATGTAATTGCTTTTTATACAAACGATAAACAAGATGAGGTAGACTTTTCTAATTATGAGCATATTGAATATGAAGAAGATTTAATTCAGATTAAAAATACTTGGGATATTTTTTCTTTAAATGATAAAGCTATTCGTGCCGATTTCGATTTAATAACTGACGGTAGAACATCTCAACCAATTCCTGAAACAGTAAACTACATCAATAAAAAAGATATATTTATTGAAGAAGGTGCTAAATTAACTTTTGCTACTTTAAATGCAAGTACAGGTCCTATTTATATTGGTGAAAATGCAGAGGTAATGGAAGGAGTTGTAGTAAGAGGAGCTTTAGCTATGTGTGAAAATTCAGTATTGAAATTAGGAGCAAAAATATATGGTGCAACTACCTTGGGGCCTCATTGTAAAGTAGGAGGAGAGGTTAATAACTCGGTATTAATGGGGTATTCTAGCAAAGGTCATGATGGATTTTTAGGAAATTCGGTATTAGGTGAATGGTGTAATTTAGGCGCCGATACCAATAATTCTAACCTAAAAAATAATTATGCTGAAGTAAAATTATGGAGTTATGATACTGGTCGTTTTGCTAAAACAGGGTTACAGTTTTGTGGTTTAATGATGGGAGATCATTCTAAATGTGGAATTAACACCATGTTTAATACAGGTACAGTAGTTGGAGTATCTGCTAATATTTTTGGAAGCGGATTTCCAAGAAACTTTGTACCATCTTTTAGTTGGGGAGGAGCGTCAGGATTTACAGAATATAAAACTAATAAAGTTTTTGAAGTCGCTAATGTTGTAATGAAAAGGCGTAATGTTGATTTTGACGAGAAAGAAAAGAAAATTCTTGAACACGTTTTTGAAGAAACAAAAAAATATAGAAATTATTAAAAATAAAAAACCTCATTCTAGAATGAGGTTTTTTATTTTATTAAACACTAACAGCACTAGGAACCAAACCAGTATAATCACCTTTATTTCTAATAACATCTCTAACTATTGATGATGATATATAGCTTTTGCCAGATGAGGTTAATAAAAATACTGTTTCTATTTCTGATAATTTACGGTTTGTATGTGCTATTGCTTTTTCAAACTCAAAATCACCAGGATTTCGTAAGCCTCTTAAAATAAATTCAGCATTTTGTTCTTTACAAAACTTTACAGTTAATCCGCTGTATATAATAACCTTAATTTTAGGTTGATCTTTAAATGTTTCTTCAATAAATCGTTTACGCTCTTCTAACGAAAACATATATTTTTTATCAGCGTTAACACCAATGGCTATTACTAATTCATCAAACAAGGTAATGCCTCTTTCAATAATATCTACATGACCTAAGGTAATAGGGTCAAAAGAACCTGGAAAAACTGCTTTTTTCATATTTTAATTATTTAATGCTGTTTCAATAGCGTTTCCAAATAACTCAGCTAATGATATACCTGCGCAATTTGCTTGTTGTGGTAAAATACTTGCTTCTGTTAATCCAGGAACAGTATTTATTTCTAAAAAATGAGGCTCATCATTCACGAAAATATATTCAGAACGAGAAAAACCACTCATATTTAAAACTTCATATACCCGTTTAGCAATTTGTTTAACTCTGTTTTCTTGTTTTTGAGTAATACGAGCAGGAGTAATTTCTTGCGATTTCCCCTCGTATTTAGCTTCATAATCAAAAAAATCATTTTCAGAAACTATTTCAGTAATTGGTAAAACAGTTGTAGTTCCTTTGTGTTTAATTACACCAACAGAAACTTCCGTACCGTTTAAAAAACTTTCAATTAATATTTCAGAATCTTCTTTGTATGCTATTTTTAGGGCAGGTATTAGTTTTTCTTTTGTATGTACTTTTGATATACCAAAGCTTGAACCTGCATTGTTTGGTTTTACAAAGCAAGGTAAGCCTACTTTAGCTATAATAGCGTCAACATTTATAGCATCACCTTTATTTAAATATACCGATGTTGCGGCTGCAATACCATATTGTTTTACTACACTTAAAGTGTCACGTTTATTAAATGTTAATGCCATTTGATAAAAAGGAGCCGAAGTGTGTTTTATATCAATTAAATCAAAATAAGCTAAAATAGTTCCGTTTTCACCCGGGTTTCCATGAATAGCGTTAAAAACACAATCGAAAGAAATTTTGTCACCTTTTATATTTGCAGAAAAATCGTGTTTGTTAATAGGGTATTCTTCATTTTTATTATCTACTAAAACCCATTTATTTTTTAAAATATGAATTTTATAGACATTATATTTTTCTTTATCAAGATGGTTGTAAACTACGGTGCCACTTTTTAAGGATATTTCTATTTCAGAAGAATATCCACCCATAATAATAGCTATATTTTTTTTCACTTTTGTGCTTTTGAATTGTTTTATATTGTAAAATTGCCTGTATAATAATACAAACTTACCAAAAAAACTGGTTTAAGAGTTCATGAATTAAAAATAGTAATATTTTTACAGTAAATTTGCAAAACCTTACAAAAAAAGAATATGAGTAATTTTTCAGATAAACTTAAAAATTTATTTCAATTTATAAAAAGTAAAACATTTTTTATACAAATAGGAATAGCGGTTGTTTCGTTATTTTTAATAGTTTTTATATTACAGTGGTGGTTGGGTATAACTACAAATCACGATCAAAAAATACAAGTACCTAATTTGCATAAAATGTCGTTAATTGAAGTTGAAAAAAAGTTAAATGAGCTTAATTTAGATTTTATTATAATTGATAGTGCAACCTATAATTCTGACTATCCCAAAAAATCAGTAATTGAACAAACACCGGATGTAGGTGATTTTGTAAAAGAAAAACGTAAATTATATTTAACTTTAAATCCGTCAAAGTATAGAGATATTGAAGTGCCAAACTTAAATGGTCGTACTAAAAGGCAGGCTACTACACATTTACAATCTCAAGGTTTTATAGTAGGAGAAGAAATTACTTGGGTAAATGATATAGGTAAAGATGTAGTTAGAGGATTAAAGTATAATAATCAAAAAATTACGCCAGGAACAAAATTACCTAAAAAAACAACTATTACCTTAATTTTAGGTGATGGTAAAGCTAACTAATTATATAATTGATTAATGCAGGAAGATACGAATTTAGCAATAGAAAATGACGATTTATACGAACATTATAGGTTTGTAGCAACAGATGGTCAAGAACCTTTAAGGGTTGATAAATTTTTAATGAATTTCATTGAAAATGCCACACGAAGTAAAATACAACAAGCAGCAAAAGCAGGTAATGTTTTGGTTAATAATACGGCGGTAAAACCAAATTATAAAATAAAGCCAAAAGATGTAGTTCGAGTAGTTTTAGCCTATCCGCCTGCAGAAAACTTGTTAGTTGCGGAAGATTTGCCAATTGACATTGTATATGAAGATGATGATGTAATAGTGGTAAATAAAGTTGCTGGAATGGTAGTACACCCAGGGCATGGAAATTATTCAGGTACATTGGTTAATGGATTAATTCATCATGTTGAAAATTTACCTACAAATTCTAATGAACGACCAGGTTTAGTTCATCGTATTGATAAAGATACAAGCGGATTATTAGTAGTTGCTAAAAATGAGTATGCGATGTCACATTTATCAAAACAATTTTTTGATAGAACAACTGAGCGTTTGTATTATGCTATAGTTTGGGGAGATGTAAAAGAAGATACAGGAACTATTGAAGGAAATATAGGTCGTAGTTTTAGAAATCGTTTGCAAATGGATGTTTTTCCTGAAGGAGATTATGGTAAACACGCTGTAACGCATTATAAGGTTTTAGAGCGTTTAACCTATGTTACATTGGTACAATGTAAGTTAGAAACAGGAAGAACACATCAAATTAGAGCACACTTTAAACATATTGGTCATACTTTATTTAATGATGAACGTTATGGAGGTAATGATATTTTAAAAGGAACTACTTTTACTAAATATAAACAATTTGTAAATAATTGCTTTAAGGTATTACCAAGACAAGCATTACATGCAAAAACATTAGGGTTTACACATCCAGTAACAGGAGATTTTATGCAGTTTAATACTGAGATTCCTGCTGATATAGAAGCATGTTTAGCAAAATGGCGAACTTATTCTGAAAACTCTAAAATAACAGAAGGGTAATTTTATTTTGATTACATAAAATACTAAAATTTAGTATGAAAGTATAAAAAAAGCAAGAGATTTTTAAATCTCTTGCTTTTTTTATTTACCCTAGCCTCATTTTTACTAAGGTCATAATACGTTCAAATTGATCTTCTAACCCCATGTTTGAATTGTCAAACTCTATGGCATCATTAGTAAGGGTAAGTGGAGAATCGTTTCTTGTAGAATCAATTCTATCACGTTCTTGAACATTGTGTAAAATTTCTTGATAACTAACTTTATCACCACGATCTAATAATTCTTTATAGCGCCGTGTGGCACGTTTATTTGCAGAGGCAGTCATAAATAATTTTAATTCAGCATCCGGAAAAACAACAGTTCCAATATCACGACCGTCCATTACAATACCTTTATTTTTTCCCATTTCTTGTTGTTCAAGTACTAATTTTTTTCGAACCTCAGAAACGGTTGCAATTTTGCTAACTAATCTTGATACTTCAATAGTTCTAATTTTAGCTTCAACATTTGTATTATTTAAAAATATTTCAGCAAACCCCAAATTATTATTAAAAACAAAATGTAAAGAAATATTTTTTAAATCAGTAATTAAATCATTGGTATTAAAATGAGTATCTGAAATATAATTATGTTGCATGGCGTATAATGTAACTGCTCTATACATAGCTCCTGTGTCAACATAAATATATCCTAATTTTTTAGCTAATTGCTTTGCAATAGTGCTTTTACCTGTTGATGAAAAACCATCTATTGCTATGGTAATTTTTTGAGTCATAAGTAAAGTAATATGTGTACAAATATACATTAGATTCTAGTATTTAGTTAAACTAAAGTTAGAATAATACTGTTATTTTATATGTATATGAAGTAAAATAAATTTATCATTTTTTTTAATGATTGTTTTTTAATTGTTAAAATATTGGTATTTTTAATTTTTTTTATTACTTTTTTTTGTATATTGTATAATGATTTCATATAAGTTATATTTTTTAATCTAAAAAGTTTACATTTGATTTTTATTAAATAACCATAAATTAATGAAGAAAAATACCAAGAGTATACTTTTACTTTTATGTATACTTCTCTTTAGCGTTACTAGTAGTACAGTGTCTCAAACACTTTTAAAGCCAGAGTTACAGTTTGAAAGAGCTTGTGATAATGGTATACTTACAGAATTTAAGGTTGAGTTTAACTACACAACTAAATCGTTTGATGCCGAAAATCAGTTTACAATTGAAATGTCTAATGCTAATGGAGCTTGGGATGCGCCTATAAATTTAGGTGTTATATCTACAGAAAATACTTCCTATAGTTTTTTTACAGATATTACTTTACCTGATCATACTTTTGGAACAAGTTATAAAATTCGCTTAGTATCAAGTTCACCCGTAATGATTAGTCCAGAGTCTGATATTTTTGAGGCTTATAAGATGGTTAATGGAACTTTAGTGTTAAATAATTATAAAAATGTAGTTTTATGTGGTGGAGGCTCTACTGAATTAACATTAAACACTACTCAAAAAGGACAGTATGAGTGGTATAAAAATAATGTTTTTGTTACGTTGACAAATAATCCTGTATTAAAAGTTACTGAAACAGGTAAATATCAAGTTAAAATTAATTATGGTGGTTGTGGGTATGTTTCATCAACTACTATTGATGTTTCTATTCTTAATGAAGCAGATCAACAAATAAAAGGAGCGTCTTTGGTAGAGGTATGTGGAGATGAACAGCATACTTTTGAAGCTAATTTTGTTAATAGTTTATATACTTATAATTGGTATTTAAATAATAACTTGATGCAATCGTCAAACTCATCTACCTATACAACACCTAGTGTAGGACAATTTGGAGTTTATCAATTAGAAATTGAGACAGGTAGCTGTACTACAATCTCAGAAAATGTAACATTAAGTCAAAAAACACAACCAAGTTTTTCTATTACAGAAAATACACCTTTAGAATCTGTTTTATTACCGGGTGAGTATAAAGATTTATCTATAACAGTAACAAATGTAGGAGATTTTACAGTGGAGTGGTATAAGGATGGAAATAGATTATTTGGTGTAAATGAAACAACCTTAAATGTTAATCAACCTGGAGATTATGTTGCTAGAGTTGTAGAAACTACCATAGGGGGGTGTGTTGTTGTAGCAGATTCACAAGTTATGCGTTTACTAACAATAAAATCGTTTGAGCTTGTTATTGGAACTGATGATACTTATCAGGAATGTAGTAATACAGCGGTAAATGTTGATTTACAGCAAGCTAATGTAGTAGATGAAGTAGGTAACATATATCCTTTAACAACAGAACAGTTAAGTTTATTGTCATATCAATGGGTTGTAGATAATGTAAATATATTAGGAGCTACAACCAAGCAGTTGTCATTAAATTCACACACGCAAACAGGTATTTATAAATTAAATATAAGTATAGGTACTTTTAATAATATATCATCTAATGAATTAGATATAAAGTTAATGGCTGCTGCTCCTATAGTAACGTCATTTCCAAATTCAAATACATTATGTCCAGGAAGTAGTATTACTTATACCATAGATGGGTTAGATGTAAATTATACTTATGAATGGTTTAAAGATGGTGATATACTGCCTATAGCAAGTAATGTAGCTAGTTTTGAGGTAACTGAAATTGGTAATTATATATTAAAAATGTCAGGCTTTGGATGTGAAAAAAATATTAAAACAATATCGGTCGTATTATTTGACTCCTCGATTATTAGCACAACACCATCCGGAAAAGTAGTGCTAGCACAAGGAGAAACTGTAATTGTTAAAGCTTCTGGTGCAGATACCTATACGTGGTATGAAGGTATAGGTATTAATGGTACATTATTATCTTCAACAGAAGCTTTAAGTACAAATACTGTAGGATATTACACGGTAGTCGCTACTATTGGAGGGTGTAGTATAGAGAAAACAATTGAAGTAATTGAACAAGATACTCAAGTTATTGTGCCTAATATTATAACTCCAAATCAAGATGGAATTAATGACAGCTGGCAGTTATCAAATAAATATGCCTTTCAGCCACTAGTAATCATAAAATTGTATGACTCTAATGGAAAAGAAATTTTAAATAGAGCCGATTATCAAAATGATTGGCCAATAGAAAGTTTAGGAAATCAAAAAATCTTTTATTATAAAATTATAAAAGAAAACGTGTTAATTAAAGCAGGAACAATATCTGTATTAGATTAAATATTTAAAATGATTAAAAATAGTCCTCCATATATAGTAATAACTTTGTTGTTTTTCAATGTATTCTTAATACAAGCACAAGTGTCTAGCAATGCACAACAATATAATAGTTTTACATCGAGAAACTTTATGAAGTTTAATCGTTTATTAACGGTGCCAACTTTTTCAGCTTTAAGAGAAAATAAAACTGCAATTACAGCTATAGTTCGTAATACTAATATTGAATTTGAAGACAATCCTCGATTACATATAGTTAGTTATTCAGGTAAAATGCGAGAAAATGTAGGTGCTGGTTTTGCTTTATACCAACAAGAGGTAGGCGTTTTTAAAGACTTTGGAGCGATTGCAAATTATGCTCAAAGATTACAGTTAAATGAAAAGATGGATTTAACTTTTGGATTTAATTTTTTATACAGTCGTAGAAGTGCTAATAATTTAAAAGTCAGTTCTACAGTATTAGATCCTCAGGTAGCAAATTTTCAAGATATCCCAATTGTAATGTTACAACCGGCAATAACTCTATCTTTTGGTAAGTTTGATGTAGGAGTGTTTTTAGAAAACTTAGTTGATTTTAATTTGAAAAGTAGCGAAATGGCCACTTCTTTTGGAGAAAAAATTTTTTCAGCACATGCTATGTATTCATATGAATTTACATATTTGTCAGGTCTTTTACAGAGCGCAAATTTAAGAGCGCTAGCTACGGCCAGAAAGCCAGGAAAAGAAGAGTTTAGTATAGGGGCTAATGTAATATTAGATTTGCCTAAGGCAGGTTGGATTAAAACAGGTTATGATAAAACATACGGTATTTCAGCAGGTTTAGGAATAAATATTTCAGAAAATTTAGCAATAGGGTTCAGTTATGAAAAAAATGATTTTGCAGTAACTAATGAAGTAGGAATAACATATGTTTTTGGAAAAAAATCTTACATAAGAGATAGACCACAAAAACGATTAGGTACTGTAAAAGTAACTTTACCAACCAGAGCACCAAAAAATACTCAACAAAATGATTTATCAAGTAAAGTTCAAAAAGCTCAAGATTCAATAGCTATTTTAAATAATAAAGTAAACGAAATATTACGCTTATTAAAAAATAAAAAGAAAATAACGATACCAAAACCAACTGTAGAAAAAGTAAAAGAACCAGTATCAGTTATCAAAAAAACACCACCAACTATAGAAATAATAGAAAACACAATACCGAACGAAAGTCTTAATAACGATAAAGATATTTCGTTAGAAAGAAGGGCAGAAACTCCTTGGCGAGATAAAATGATAGCCTCTTCAGGGGGTGGAGGTGGAGGAACTATGTATTATGTAGTTTCTGACAGGTATAAAAATAAAGAGAATGTACTTGCTTTAATAGAAAAATGGAATAGGTTAGATATAAAAGCTAAATATATTTTTGAACCAAATGAAAAATGGTATTACGTATATATTGATAGATATGCTAAGAAATCAGAAGCTGAAGATAAAGTAGATGATTTTAATGATAAAACACGTTTGTTTGAAAATGATGAAAAAAATGATAGGTCATCAATAAAAATAAAAAAAGGAAGTAAAGACCCCGTTTACGTTGCTAAATTAACTATAGGAAACGATGAAAATAGTTATAAAGAACCTAAAAAACAACCACCCGCAAGAGTAAGAACTTTATTGAACATGCAAGGAGTAGCACCTGGATATTATTTGCAAGTCTATGTAAATTCTAAAAAAGCGTTAGCAGATAGAAATGTTGATGAGTTAAGAAATGATGGTATTGAAGCCGGATATTTTATAAATCCAACAACGGGTTACATGCATGTTTATATAGCAAAAACAGATAACAGAGAAGAGGTTATTCGTTTATATAATAGTAATTTAGATGGTGTGTTTTATGACCGAAAAACAATAGTACATATAAAATAATTAATTTTTTAGAATTCCCCCGGACGATAAAATTTTCAGAACATGATAAAAAAAATACTTTTATTAGCAAGTTTCTTAGCTATATCAATTTCGTATTCACAAACAATTGATTCAACGGCACAAAAGTTAAAAAAATATAAAGCAGAGTGGAGCCTGTATGACTCTTTACCTGATGCTGCACGTAAGCCAGATAGTTTTGAACCTCGTTTGCCTAATGGAGGTATCAAAGTGCGTGGTAATATGACTTTTGTAGCTAATAATATACTAAACGTACGACAATGGGTAAATCCACCAAATTGGGTTTTAACAACAAACGCATCGTATAATGAAAATGAAGACAACAATGAGCTTTATTTATATTATATTGATACTGATGGTTTTGTTGATGATAATAATGATGGATATGATGATACATTTTCATCAAGTACTGCTACCTTAAATTTACCTAACTGTTCACGTGTTGTATATGCAGGTTTATATTGGGCAGCTGTATATACTGATGGTTTAGAAGATTATAGAAACATAAAATTTAAACTTCCTTCTTCTGATTATATTGATATAAGTGCTACGAATAATGATAGAGAAATTTTAAGTAATACAGGTGAATCATACACTTGTTTTAAAGATATAACAGCTTTAGTACAAGCAGAACCTAATCCTAATGGAGTTTATACAGGAGCAAATATATTAGCTACCGAAGGTCGTGCAGGAGGTGTTGGTTCAGCTGCGGGGTGGGTTATGGTTATTGTTTATGAAAATGATACTGAAACAGCAAAAAATATTTCTATTTTTGATGGATATGCAAATGTACGAGGTACTTCTTCATCTGTAGACTTAACATATACAGGTTTTACAACAATTCCAACAGGGCCTGTAAAAGTAGAGCAAATTATTGGGGCTTTGGAAGGGGATGGAAGAAGATCTGGAGATACTTATCAAGTAAAAAATAAGTTTGGAAATTATCAAAGAATGTCAAACGCGTTAAATCCTATTGATAATTTTTTTAATGGTAAAATAAGTATGTATGGTGCGTATTATGCTGGTAGTTTAGCGGCAAGAAACCCTGCAAGTGAAAACACAATTGGATTTGATGTAGATCAGTTTGTTCTTAATAATACAGGTAATAGCATTATAGATAACAACCAAACAACTGCGGATGTTAGGTTTACTACGCGAGGAGATTATTACTTTCCTTTTTTAAGTGCAATGTCTGTAGAAATAATAGAACCTCAAATAAAATTAGTAAAAACAATTACAGATGCTTCTGGAAATGATATTTCAGGAACACCTGTAATTTTAGGAAGTGAGTTGTTTTATGATTTAACTTTTCAAAGTGTTGGTACTGATAATGCTATAAATACTGAAATTATAGATGATTTACCTAAAAATGTTGATTTTTTAGCTGCAGATCTTATTTTGCCAGACCCTAGTATAACATATACTTATGACCCCCCTGTTGCAGGAAATGGTTTTAGAGGAAGGTTAACTTTTTCAATACCAGATGATTTAGTTGAAATAGGAGACCCAACGTATTCAATTAAAATAAAAATTAAAGTTGTTGATGATTGTAGTCAATTACGTGATGTTTGTTCTAATCAAATAGAAAATATAGCGTTTGCAAATTATACTAGAGATTTATCTTTTTTACAGCCTACAGATGCTGGATATACACCAGATTATAATAGAATAGAAAATACTCCAAGTTTTGCTGGTGTTGATGTTTGTAATTTAGGTCAAGTAGGTACATCAAACTTTTTAATTGATATTAGTGGATGTACATTTGAAAGAACAGAAACCATTTGTGGTGGAGATGTTCTTTTATCTGCAGGAACAGGTTTTGCTTCATATTCATGGGAAAACACCAACAATCCTGGTGTAGAAATAGCCTCAACACAAACATATACAGCAACACAAACAGGTACTTATATTGTATATAAAGTAGCTCCAGTAGGTTGTATAGATTCGCAAGAAACAATAATTGTAGAAAATTATAATACTGCTTCCAACCCATTATTACCTTTTGTAGATCAAACGGTAACAACGTGCCCTAGTAATATGTTTGAGTTATCTGAAATTTATTTATGTGGAGTTGGAAATTCTAGAGATATAAATTTACCTTTTGATGCTACTTCTTTAACTACTGTTGAGTGGTTTAAATTAAACGAAGCATCATGTGTAGCAGAGACAAATACAGCTTGTGCAAATGTAAATACAACGTGTACATGGGATTCATTGGGAAGCAGTTTTTCAGAGAATTTTGCAAATGAAGGTAAGTATAAATTAGAAGTTTTGTATGATGGGCAATGCCCAACCACTTATTATTTTAATGTATTTGAATCAACACTAACCCCTGATATTGTTAAAGAAAATATTATTTGTGGTACTGACGGAAGTATTACTGTAAATAATATACCTGTAGGATATCAATATAGTTTAAGCGGTGTTGCAGCTACTGCAACAGCAGGTTATTTTGAGGATTTTAAAAATGATAATTTTTTTAATAATTTATCATCTCCAGGAGATTATGTTTTGACTATTAGGTCAAGTAGTGCTACAGCAGCTTCATGTAGTTACACATTTCCAGCTATAAATATTCAAGAAGAAAATTTGACAGTAGCAGTGCCCTCAGAAATTAATATGGCATGTGCTAATGGAACAGCTCAAATAAATGTGCAGGCAGATGGAGCAATTGGTGATTACACTTATACTGTAGTTAATAATACTACTGGAGCTACAATAGCAACAGAAGGACCAACACCAAATAAAAACTTTATATTTGATGTAACAACAGGAGGTTTATATAATGTTACTGTTACAACAGCTAAATGTAGCGTAACAGAAACAACTAGAGTTATTGAACCTGATGCAGTTACAGTTACAGCTTTAGCAACTAAAAATATTACGTGTAAAGATGGTGCTTCTGCAGGAGTTATAACTTTAACAGGTAGTGGAGGAACCTTAGATACGGTAGCTGGAGAAACTTATACTTATGCTGTTTGGTCTAAAGATGCAACAGATTTGTATGCAGATGTTACAAGTATTCCTTCATCTGCTTATTCAACAAGCAATCCTCTTTTTACAACAAATAATACTTATTCTGTTCCATTAGGAGATGAAGGAGAATATGTTTTTATAATATTTGATAGTAATAATTGTTATGATTTTTCATCTCCTGTAACTATTACTGTTGAAAATGAGTTAGTATTTACTCATATAGAAACACCTGTTACTTGTAATGGAAATAATGATGGTATTATAAATGTTCAAGTAGTAGATGATTTAGGTTATACCTTAGAGTATAGTATTAATAATACAGATTGGTTTCCTTCAGGAGTTTTTAATAGTTTATCAGTAGCTACATACACTGTTTATATTAAAGCAACAAAAAATACTGATGAGTGTATTTATGAAGTGTTAGATCTTGAAATTACAACACCACTAGCATTATCAGGCGGAGTGGCAGCACCTACATCTTTACTATGTGGTTCACCAGGAAGTATAAGTTTTTCAGGAGTCGCAGGAGGAACCCCAGGTTATACATATTATTATAAACTAAGTACAGATACTTCATATATTTCAGTATCAGGAACTTCAGTATCAAATTTATTAGCAGGAGATTATGATACCAGAGTAATTGATGCTAATAACTGTGTTTTAGATTTAAATACAGTAACAATAGATGATGTGCCAACTACACCGTTACTAGCTAGTTCGGTAGATTATAATTGTGACGGAACAGGAAATATAACTATTACACCATTAGATGTTTCATACACATATGCTTTAGATGGCGGAAGCCCACAAACAGGAAACAATGTATTTAACAATGTGGCAGTAGGTCCTCATACAATAACAGTAGGTTATGGTAGTAACTGTACAGTACCAATAAATGTAACAGTTTTATCAGATCAACAGTTTACAGCAATAGTAACAAATCAAACAAATCCAGTATGTTTAGGTGAGTCAAATGGAGAAATATCGGTAACCGCATCTTTTCCATCAGTACCACCAACAACTTTTGAATATTCTATAGATAATGGAATTACTTGGACTGCTTCAGGAGCAAATCCATTTACAATTACAGGTTTTTCAGCAGGAGTTCATACACTTCAGGTTAGGCCATTAGGTCAAACTACGGGTTGTAACGTAACTTTAAATCCAGTAACATTAACAAACCCTACAGCAGTTTTAGTAACACCTTTAACGGCAGTAACCAAAGAAATTACATGTAATCCGGCAACAGGAGCTACTATAACTCCATATGGTAGTGGAGGAAGTGGAGCGCCTTATACTTTTGAATTATTTAATAATGCAGGCATATCACAAGGAGCAGTATTTACCAATTTAATAGCAGGAGATTATACAATAGTAGCAACTGATTCAAGCGGATGTAAGTCAGTACCATATCCAATAACAGTAAACCCTAAAGATGATTTAGATTTTACCTTAACACCAGAGGTCTGCTATAGTGGCACAAATGATGGTACGGTTACTGTAAATATAATTACAGGAAATGGTAATTATATTTATAGTAAAGATGGAGGAACAACAACACAAACTTCGAATATATTTACAGGGTTATCAGATGGGGTTTATAGTATAACAGTTTTAGATGAATTTGGTTGTGAAGAAACAAAATCTACCACTATTTTACCACTTTTAACAGCAACTGTAACGGTGACAAATGAAACATGTAATCCAGGTGTTTTATCAATAGTATCAACAGGAGGTGATAGTAATTATATGTATGCAATTGTGCCGACAGGAGCTACACCTACTAGTTCAGACTTTACAGCAACATATTTATCAGATATAACAGCAGGAACATGGGATATTTATGTGAGAGATCAAGGAGGAAATACTGGTTTTTGTCAATTTATAACAACACGTGTAGTAACACGAGTAGCTGACCCAACTATAACAACATCGGTAATTGAACCAAATTGTAGTACAGATACCGGAACAATAAATATAGTAGTTTCGGCCGGTGTAGCACCGTATACAGTAACAGTCAAAGGTACAGGAGCGCCAGTAACACAAGGGCCTTCAAACTTATTAAATTACTCATTCACAGGGTTGTTAGCAGATACATATCAGGTCACAGTAATAGATGGTAATAACTGCCCTTTAGTAACACCGGGTAGTGAAACTATTACAACGCCACTAGCATTATCAAACGGAACAGCAGTGTCTACAGCTTTAGTTTGTGGTGTATCTGGAGGTAGTATAGATTTTTCAGGAGTAACAGGAGGAACACTAGGGTATACATATTATTATAAACTAACTTCAGATAGTTTGTATACATCAGTGTCTGGTACATCAGTATCTAATTTAGCCCCAGGTGATTACGATACAAGAGTAATTGATGCTAATAATTGTGTTTTAGATTTGAATACAGTAACAATAGATGATGTGCCAACTACACCGTTACTAGCTAGTTCGGTAGATTATAATTGTGACGGAACAGGAAATATAACTATTACACCATTAGATGTTTCATACACATATGCTTTAGATGGCGGAAGCCCACAAACAGGAAACAATGTATTTAATAATGTGGCAGTAGGTCCTCATACAATAACAGTAGGTTATGGTAGTAACTGTACAGTACCAATAAATGTAACAGTTTTATCAGATCAACAGTTTACAGCAATAGTAACAAATCAAACAAATCCAGTATGTTTAGGTGAGTCAAATGGTGAAATATCGGTAACAGCATCTTTTCCATCAGTACCACCAACAACTTTTGAATATTCTATAGATAATGGAATTACTTGGACTGCTTCAGGAGCAAATCCATTTACAATTACAGGTTTTTCAGCAGGAGTTCATACACTTCAGGTTAGGCCATTAGGTCAAACTACGGGTTGTAACGTAACTTTAAATCCAGTAACATTAACAAACCCTACAGCAGTTTTAGTAACACCTTTAACGGCAGTAACCAAAGAAATTACATGTAATCCGGCAACAGGAGCTACTATAACTCCATATGGTAGTGGAGGAAGTGGAGCGCCTTATACTTTTGAATTATTTAATAATGCAGGCATATCACAAGGAGCAGTATTTACCAATTTAATAGCAGGAGATTATACAATAGTAGCAACTGATTCAAGCGGATGTAAGTCAGTACCATATCCAATAACAGTAAACCCTAAAGATAATATTACTTTTGATGCGGTAGCTTTATGTTACGATGGTACTAACGGAACAATTGAAGTTACTAATATTACAGGAAACGGAAATTATCAATACACAGTAAATTCAGGAGGGTTAACTAATGTTGCAACAGCAACATCAACAGAATTTACTGTTACAGGTTTGTCATCAGGAAATCATATTATAAGAGTACAGGATGATAGAGGTTGTTTTCTTGAAAAAACAATAACAATTAATCCAGCTCTTTTAGCAACAGCCACACCAACAAACTTGAGCTGTATGCCTGCAGGCACTCCTACTGGTCAAATTTTAGTAAACCCAATTGATGGTTCTGGTACTGGTTACGAATTTTCAGTAGTAACAGATGGTGGAGCAGTAGGTACATATTCTTCAATAAATCCTATTACAGGTTTATTAGCAGGTACGTATGATGTGTATGTTAAAGATGATGTTAACTGTACTTACAAAATAGAAAATGTTGTAATAAATACAGTTACACCTGTAGCTATTACTTTAACAGCTAATGAACCAACGTGTAATGGAGATCCAGGTAGTATAGATGCGGTAATAACTGCAAATACAGGACAGGCGCCATATACTATTACCATAGCAAATACATCTGGTATTATAACTACGCAAACAAAAACTAATTTTACAGGAACTAATTTTAGTTTTGATTCATTAGTAGCAGAAACATATACGATAACTATTACTGATGATTTAGGGTGTTCAGACATAAAAACTCTAACCTTAACAGATTTACCATCTTTGGTTATAGAGATTGAAGATGTTTTACCATTAAACTGTGCTGTAGATCCATTAAATACAGGTTTTAACTTTATAAATATAAATCCTGTTGATTTTTTACCTAATATTTTACAATATAGTATTGATAATGGAACCACTTGGGTAGATTTTACAACAACAAATGGACAAGTAAGAAATTTAAATTCAGGAGATATAGTAACACCTGCTTTAAGAACTATTAATAGTGGAGGAATTGAATTTTGTAAAGTATTTTATGGTAATTATGAAATTTCATATAATTTAGAAGGGTTAATAGTAAACCCAGTAGCTAATCCTTCAGATTGTTCAACAGGGTTTAGTGTAACGGTAGAAGCTAGTGGTGGAAATAGTCCTTTTGAGTTTGCAATAGGTTCACCTACAGGTTGGGAATTAGCTGATACAACAAGTCCAACTACTTTACAACCAGACCAAACAAGAACCAAAACATATACAGGTTTAATACCAGGGCTTTCATATGACTTTTTTGTAAGAGATGCAGCAAACTGTATCAAGAAAAATAGTGAAGATGTATATCAAGATTTTACACCAACAGTATTAATTACACCAACAGTTAATAATGATGTGTGTTTTGGTGAAACAAACGGACAGATAACATTTGATATACAAAATACAACTGGAGATTTAGTGTTACCATATGATTGGGTTATATATAAAAGAACATCACCAGCAACAACAGGTCCAATAACAGATACGGTTATAGAGAGTTCACCTGCTTCAGGAGAAAATAACCTATCGATTACCTCTACAGTAGGTTTATCTGCAGGTAATTATTATATATTACTATCAAATAAAACAGCAAGTCCTGTATGTAAATTTGGTAGTTTAGATGTAGAAATTAAACAAGGTACAGAAATAACAGGTCAAGTAACTAAAGTAAATGATATTACTTGTAGTGTTAATGGCTTGGTAAGAATAGAAAATGTAGTAGGAGGTTTTGGAGATTATACATATACTTATACTGTAACAAATGCAACAGGTATTTTAACAGGAAATACAATAGCTATTGATGCTAATACAGTAACAGGAACACCTATAGTCGTAGAAGTTTTTGCTGAAGATAAAAATGGATGTGGCCCTGTAAGTATAGGTACAGAAACTTTAAATTTAAGTTCATCACCTACCATTGTTACAGCTGTACCATTAAGTTGTGATACAAATAAGACAATAACAATTACCGCAAGTAATGGAACACCACCTTACAGATATTCGATAGATAATGGAGTGACTTTTTCAGCTCCAACACTAGATACAATATATACAGTATCAGCATTATCACCAGGAAGTTATGATGTTGTTATAAGTGATGTTAATGGTTGTACTGATTCACAGTTAGCAGTAGTAATACAAACTAATCTAGATTTTAATTTAGGATTAAAACAAAATGCGAGTTGTATTCCAGGAAATGATGCTGAAGTAAATATTTCTATAACATCAGGTACAGGAGGAAATTATAATTATTCTTTTGATACTGGAAGTACAGGAACAATTATAACACCATCAACATCGATTGATGTAAGTTTACTTGCTCCGGGAGTTCACAATATAACAGTTACAGATGTAAATTCAGGATGTTCAATAACTAAAACAATTACAGTTGAAAATCCAATAAAACCAAGTTTTACATACAACAAAATAAATAGTGTATGTGCAGCAGATAATTCTGGAACAATTATTTTAACAGCTATAGATAATGGTGTTTTACCGTTAACATATACAATAACTCCTTTACCAACTAATGCAGAGTTTAGTTATAACGGAACGGATGCATTTATAGGTTTACCACCAGGTACTTATGCTATAGAAGCACAAGAAGCTTCTGGTTGTTCAACTATTATTTCAGATATTATTATTGAAGAGTTAGCACCAATTGTATTGCCACTACCTACAGTTACTGAATTTGGATGTACTACAGGTAATTTAACAAATAATGCATCGGTAATATTAGACAATACGTTAGTAACAGGAGGAAGTGGAAATTACACTAAAGCCCTATTTACTTATACACCTGTTACAGGTGTAGTAGAAATTCAAGATTCAGCTAGTTTTGCATTTACAACAAATAATACATCAGGAGGAACGATTGCTATTACTGTTTATGATGACCAAGGTTGTTCAGCAACATCCACAGCAACAATTACTGCTTTTGATGAATTAACAAATGCAAATATTACACTTGATACTGAAATAAGTTGTACCGCAGGAGAGGATATAACAGTAACATTTGATTCTGTTTCAGGTATAACAGCAGATATTAGAATTGAAGGTATTAATGGAAATTCATATGCTTTTGTAGTTCAAAACGGAACCTTAGGAGATTTTGATAATTTACCAGCAGGAGATTATCAAATAACGATAACTCATCCAACAACAGGCTGTGAGTTAGTTGAATTTTATACAGTTTCAGAAGCCCCAGTTTTTGATTTAATTATTACAGATATTGTAAACGCAATATGTAAGGGAGATAGTGGAAGTGCAGTTTTAGATATAAGTAGTGCAAGTCCATCTTACACTTTAGGTTATACGTATACTGTTTATAATGCATCAGGAATAGCAACAACAATAACCGGAACAGGAATTGGAGGAACTGCAACACCTATAGCAGGTTTGTTAGCAGGAGATTATTATATAACTATTGATATGGGAACAAATTCCCCATTTTGTACAGCTCAATCTTCAAACTTTACTATAGCAGAACCAGTAGATGCTTTAAGTGTTAATGGAGTATTAGCTCCTGTAGTAAGTTGTGCTAACGGGTTAGATGCAACTATTACAGCCAACGCAACAGGAGGTTGGAATAATTATGAATATCAATTAGAAAATGATTTAGGTGTAATAATTACAGGATATGCATATAGTACTAATAATATATTTACAGGGTTACCTTCAGGAAATTATGTAGTACGATTACGAGATGGAAGCGGATGTATTGTAACAGATACTGTAATGGTAACTAATCCACTTCCGGTAAGTTTTAATCTTACAGAAAATGATAACGCATGTGATATTTCAGTAGGAGGAAGCATAACTGTAACAGCAACAGGAGGAACGGGTACTTATACTTATAGTTTATCTAATGGATCAGGTTTAGTAGCAACACAGGTTTTAAACGCAACAAGTTATACCTTTGCTAATTTATTAGCAGATACTTATACTGTAAATGTTGCAGATTCAAATGGTTGTGACCCAGGAGTTCCTTTGTCAGTAACAATTAATCCAGATGTTAATTTTTCATTAGTAGAAACAAAGAAAGTAGATTGTTCAGCATTACCAAATGGAGAGGTAACGGTAACATTAGAATCATGGGTAAACGGAACAGCTAATTATACATATAGTGTTGTAGGTTCGGTAGAAGCAGGGTCAATATTAGGTGGTAATGTAACAACAAATCCTTTTACAATATCTATTCCAAATACAAATACAACACCGCAAACATATACGGTAACTATAACAGACAATGATGCATTGCCTTCAGCTTGTTCGGTGTCTAAAGAAATAATAATTCAACCAAGGGTAGAACCAAACTTTACAGCTTTAGCAATTGTTGATAATATTTGTTTTGGAAGCACAACAGGGGTTATTAAGGTAACACCTACAGCTAATGGAATATCACCATTAACTTATGTAATAAACAATGTAGCAAATACATATACAGCAACTCTTGTAGGAACAGAATTCACAAACTTACCAGCCGATGATTATGTTGTAACAGCAACAGGAATAAACGGTTGTACGACAGATGTATCAGTATCTATCAAGCAATTAAATTTAATTGTATTGCCACTACCTACAGTTACTGAATTTGGTTGTAGTAAAGGGAACCTAGCTAATAGTGCAAGCGTAAGAATAGATAATAGTTTAATAACAGGTGGAAGTGGTAATTATACTCAGGCATTATTTACATATACACCTGTAATAGGAGTTGTAGAAACTCAAGATTCAAGTAACTTTATATTTACTACAGATAATATTTCAGGCGGAACAGTAGCTATTACAGTTTATGATGATCAAGGTTGTTCAGCAACATCCACAGCAACAATTACTACTTTTGATGAATTAACAAATTCAAATATTACACTTGATACTGAAATAAGTTGTACCGCAGGAGAGGATATAACTGTAACATTTGATTCTGTTTCAGGAATAGCGTTAGATATAACAATTCAAGGTATTAACGGAAATTCATATGCATTAGTAACACAAAATGGAACAGCAGGAGATTTTGACAATTTACCAGCAGGAGATTATCAAATAACGATAACTCATCCAACAACAGGCTGTGAATTAGTAGACTTTTATACAGTTTCAGAAGCCCCAGTTTTTGATTTAATTATTACAGATATAGAAAATGTAAGTTGTAAAGGAGATAATAATGGAAGTGCAGTTTTAGATATAAGTAGTGCAAGTCCATCTTACACTTTAGGTTATACGTATACTGTTTATAATGCATCAGGAATAGCAACAACAATAACCGGAACAGGAATTGGAGGAACTGCAACACCTATAGCAGGTTTGTTAGCAGGAGATTATTATATAACTATTGATATGGGAACAAATTCCCCATTTTGTACAGCTCAATCTTCAAACTTTACTATAGCAGAACCAGTAGATGCTTTAACTTTAAATAATGAGTTAACATATGTAAGCTGTAGTTCTATTGATTCAGGACAAATTATATTATCAGCAACAGGAGGCTGGGGTAATTATGAATATCAATTAGAAAATGATTTAGGTGTAATAATTACAGGATATGCATATAGTACTAATAATATATTTACAGGGTTACCTTCAGGAAATTATGTAGCTATTGTAAAAGATGATAGTAACTGTACAGATAGTTTTAGTTTTACATTAAACCCTACAATACCATTATTAGCAACGGTTAATAAGATAGAAAATCAATGTGAAGGTGAGTTTAATGCGAGTATTGAAATAACTAATGTAACAGGTGGTCAAACACAAGATACTTCTACAAAAGATTATAGTTATACTTTAATATACTCTAACGGGTTACAAGTAGAACAATCTTCAAATGTTTTTGAAAATTTATCAGCAGGAACAAACTACCAAGTAATAGTTAGAGATAATAAGTATAATTGTGAATATATAGAAAATATTAGTATTGTTGATCCTATTAAAGTAGAAGCAATAGCAAATATAACAACGGATATTACATGCGTTAACAATACTGCTACTGTTGAAGTATCAGGAACTGGAGGAACAGGACTTTATCAATTTAGTAGTGATGGTGTTGCTTTTACATCAATAGCTACAACTAGTACTGTTTTTACAGGAATTAAAGCAGGACAACAAACTTTTTATGTACGTGACGCAAATAATTGTGTTGATACAATTCTTGTAAGTATAAATGCATATGAACCATTAATAGCTACATTAATCATAGACTCAGGTTTTGTTACATGTAATGGAGATGATAATGGAGCATTATCAGCAACAGTAAGTGGTGGTTTCGGAAATTATGAATATCAGTTGTTAGATGGTGCTAACATACCGGTTACTGGTTTTGGATGGCAAGCTTCTAATATGTTTAATAATTTATCAATAGGTACTTATAAAATTAATGTAAGAAGTACAAATGCTGTAAATGTTGTTTGTGAAGTAATAACTGAACCTCACACAATTGCACAGCCACCTTTATTAGAGTTGACAGAAACACACACAGATACAAATTGTTTTGGAGGTACTGATGGTACAATTACTATAACAGCAATAGGTGGTAATGGTAATGATATTCCAGAAAATTATGAATATAATATTAGTTCACAACCTACAAATAAATTTGTAAAAACAAATGTATTTGAAAACTTATCAGCAGGTAGTTATACTGTTACCGTAAAAGATAAGGTAGGATGTATAGAAACAATAGATGTTGAAGTTCAGCAGCCAAATGCATTAGATATAACATTAATAAATGTAGTAGAGCAAACTTGTATTAATGATAAAGCACCAAGTATAACTGTAGATGTACAAGGAGGAATTCAACCGTACTTTATAAGTATAAACAATGTAGAATTATCAACTTCTTATTTTCAAAATCAGATAACTATTAACGATGTTCAAGGTATAGAAGCTGGTGAGAGTTATCTAATAAGTGTAAGAGATAGTGGAGCAGGTTGTTCACCAAAAGCTTTACAGCCTATAAGCCTAATACCACCCGTAGATTTACAGTTAACGGTAGATTTTGAATATACATGTGAGGTAGGTAATATAATTAAAGCAATTGTTGATGATGCTTACAAGAATGCTGTATCTTACACTTTATACAATGGAGTTGGAGTTGCTGTAACAACCAATACAACAGGTGAGTTTATAGATGTTTCTGCAGGCAACGGATATACTGTTACTGTAACACATACAGCAACATCATGTTCAGAAAATTCAAATGCAAATCCTATTGATATTTTAGATATTAAAGAATTATCAATGACAATAGATGATTCTCAAAGAAATAAAATAATAGTTAATGCAGATTTTGGTTTACCACCATATGAGTATAGTATAGATGGAAATAATTTTGATGTAGATAATGAACTTATAATCTTACAAACAAAAGACTATAGAGTTACAGTAAGAGATGCTAGAGGTTGTACAGTTACATTAATAGTAAGAGGTGATTATGTAACAATAAAAATACCTAATTTATTTACTCCAGACGGAGATGGAATTAATGATTTCTGGTATCCAATAAATGTTGAGAATTATCATAATATAAAAGTGTATATTTATGACAGATATGCTCGTAAGATTCAAAATTATCAAGGATTAATTCAAGGTTGGGATGGAACTTATGATGGTAGACCATTACCAGCTGGAGATTATTGGTATACGATTTATTATAATGAACTATCAGGAGAAGAGAAAAAAATAATGGGTCACTTTACTTTATACAGATAAAAATGAGAAAAATATTAATAACAATAAGTATCGTAATTTGTAGTGTAAAATTAGTAGCTCAGGAAATTAATTTACCTCAGTATATAAATCATTTAGCAGATAATCCTTTTTTAATATCTCCATCATATGCAGGTATTGGAGCAGGATTGCAAGTTAGATTAAACGGAGTAAGTCAATGGATTGGTGTTAAAGAGTCACCGGACACACAATCATTAGTTGTAGAAGCTCGTTTAGCAGAAAGGTTTGGAGGAGGTATTACTGTGTTTAATGATAGGAATGGGTTTACAAGTCAAAAAGGATTTAAATTATCATTAGCAAGCCATTTAACATTAAGTGATTTCCATGACAGTTTTTTATCATTTGGTTTAAGTTATAGTTTTGTTCAGTTTGCTATTGAAACTACCAAAAACAATTCAGGACAACCAGTACCAAGTAGATCTCTTACTAGCTCTAATTTTGATGTTGGTTTATTATATCGTTATGAAAGGTTTAGCCTTAGTTTAAATGCTAATAATATTTTAGATAAAAGAATAGAAAACTTTTCAACCAATGAACCAGAAGGTTTAGGACGATATACACTTTATACATCATATGTTTTAGCACGTATAAGTAATAAAATAGAAATAGAACCTTCTCTTTTTGTAGAGTATTATGAAGAAGATAAAAGATCAAGAACCGATATGAATGTTAAAATTAGAAAAGGTATTGATGATGGTTACGTATGGGCTGGATTAAGTTATACTTTTTTAAATGATCAACTTTTTACACCTAATGCAATAGCTCCTTTACTTGGTTTAAAAAAGGATAATATATATATATCTTACGGGTTTAGTGTTAATTTAAATAAAACACAAGATTTTAATTATGGTACGCACATGATTACCCTAGGTTTTGATTATGATAGAAGGCCTAGTTTAGCTAGATGTACTCAAGATATGATGATTTTTTAAATAAATAAATAATATAGTCGAAATCCTCAAGCTAAAACTTGAGGATTTTCTTTTCTTTGCAGTAATGGAAAATAAGAATAAAGTTTCAATAAATCTTAATAAATTTATTAGTAGTACTGGTATTTGTTCTCGTAGAGATGCTGAAAAACTTATTAATGCAGGTAGAGTTAGCATAAATAAAAATATAGCTCAATTAGGAAACAGAGTTTTTGAAGGTGATAAAGTTAGGGTAGATGGTAGATTATTAATAGCAAAACCTAAAACATTATATATTGCGCTAAATAAACCAGTAGGTATTGTTTGTACAACAGATAGTAAAGAAAAAAAGAATATTGTAAAATTTGTAGGGCACCCAGAAAGATTGTTTCCTATAGGTCGTTTAGATAAACCATCTGAAGGGTTAATTTTTTTAACCAATGATGGTGATATTGTAAATAAAATTTTACGTGCAGGTAACAATCATGAAAAAGAGTATATTGTTTCTGTTGATAAAAAAATTACCGACGAATTTATAATTAAAATGAGTAATGGTATACCTATTTTAGGTACGGTAACTCAAAAGTGTAAGGTTAAAAAAATAAATGATTTTACATTTCAAATTATTTTAACACAGGGTTTAAATCGTCAAATACGTAGAATGTGTGAGTATTTAGAATATGAAGTAACCAAGTTAAAGCGTGAACGTATTATGAATGTTTCTTTAGGTAACTTAACTACAGGAGATTGGCGAGAGTTAACAGAGCAAGAAATGAAAGAAATTATTGAAATGATTTCAAGTTCTTCTAAAACAGAAGAAGCATCTGATATAGTTCAAAAAAATAAGCCTAAACAAACTAGTAAAAAGGAGGTTAAAAAGCCTAACGGTTTTAATAGGAAGAGTGCTTCTTTTAGAAAAAACTCACCTAAAACAAAACGAAATAGTAATTCAAAATTTGGAAGAAGTCGTAAATAAAAAGTAATAACTAAACTTAGCCCCGATTGAAGCAATTGTTTGAGCTCTTTTTTTGATTTTTTTCAAAAAAAAGCGAGTGCGTAAAGCGGGATATAGCTTCAAAAAAATTGAAGCTAGGTTTTGTAAAATAATTGACTTATAAATAATGTAATTATTATATTTTTATTTACTTTTTCAATTATTAAATAAACGTATATTTGCCACTTATGCAATTTGACTTAAAAATAACCGACCCCGAAAGTAAAGCCCGAGCAGGAGTTATTACTACCGATCATGGAACTATTGAAACACCTATTTTTATGCCAGTAGGTACTGTTGGTACTGTAAAAGGTGTTCATCAATCTGAATTAAAAGAACAGATAAATCCAGATATAATTTTAGGTAATACCTATCACTTATACTTGCGTCCAAAATTAGAAACTTTGGAGGCTGCAGGAGGTTTACATAAGTTTATGAACTGGGATCGTAATATTTTAACTGATAGTGGAGGGTATCAAGTATATTCACTTTCAGGAAGAAGAAAAATAAATGAACAAGGTGTGAAGTTTAAGAGTCATATTGATGGATCAATGCACTTTTTTACACCTGAAAATGTAATGGAAACACAACGTACTATTGGTGCTGATATTATTATGGCATTTGATGAATGTACACCATACCCTTGTGATTATAATTATGCAAAACGATCTATGCATATGACCCATAGGTGGTTAACACGTTGTGTAAATCACTTAGAAAAATTACCTTTTAAATACGGTTATGAGCAAACTTTTTTTCCTATAGTACAAGGAAGTACTTATAAAGATTTAAGAAAACAATCAGCAGAGTATATAGCGTCTGTAGGGGCGCAAGGAAATGCTATTGGAGGATTGTCAGTAGGAGAACCAGCAGAAGAATTATATGCAATGACAGAAATAGTTACAGCTATTTTACCAGAAGATAAACCACGTTATTTAATGGGAGTTGGTACTCCTATTAATATTTTAGAAAATATAGCATTAGGAATTGATATGTTTGATTGCGTAATGCCAACACGTAATGCACGTAATGGTATGTTATTTACAGCATATGGCTCTATAAATATTAAGAATAAGAAATGGGAACAAGATTTTTCGCCAATAGATGATATGGGAATTACTTATGTTGATACCATGTATTCTAAAGCTTATTTACGTCATTTATTTGCAGCAAAAGAAATGCTAGGTAAGCAAATAGCCTCTATTCATAATTTAGGTTTCTACTTGTGGTTAACAAGAGAGGCTAGAAAGCATATTATAGCTGGAGATTTTACTGAATGGAAAGATAAAATGGTAAAACAAATGGATAATCGTTTATAAAAAACTGATTTTTGAAAATTCTTGATTGGTACATACTAAAACGTTATTTGGTAACATTTTTGTTTACCTTATTAATATTAATACCTATTGCAGTAGCTATTGATATAGCTGAAAAAATAGATAAATTTTTACGAGAAGAAACCTTAACACTATTTGAAATTGTTAATGATTACTACGTAAATTTTATTATTTATTACGCTAATACCTTTATGCCTTTGGCGCTATTTATAGCCGTAATTTTATTTACTTCGAAACTAGCAAATAATACAGAAATTGTAGCTATAAATGGTTCTCAAATATCATTTACACGTTTTTTATATCCTTACTTTATAGGAGCTACAATTGTTTGTTCGGTAGCTTTATTAATGAATCATTTTTTTGTACCTACTAGTAGTAAAACAAGAAAAACTTTTGAAAGGCAATATTTAAAAAAACGAAAATATTCAGATTCTTCTGTTAGAGAGTTTAGTTTGCAGTTAAATGATAGTACCTATATTTATATTCAAAATTTTGATTTAAAAAGAAATACAGGTTATAATTTTACTACTGAAATATATAAAGGTATTCAATTAAAAAGTCAATTAACCGCTGATAATTTAAATTGGAACGAACAGGATAGTACTTTTAAATTATATAACTGGAAGTTAAGAAAAGTTTTTAAAGAGCGAGATAGTATTTTTTTAGGTAATAAATTAGATACTGCTTTTGCTTTTACCCCAAAAGATTTTAATTATAAAAACGTGATGGCTCAAGAAATGATAACTCCGGAATTAATTAAATTTATTGAGGTATCTAAAAATAGAGGTATTAAAAATTTAAACGTTTATTTAGTTGAATTATATAAGCGTACAAGTTTACCAGTTGCCTGTTATTTTTTAACCCTAATAGCCGTAGCTTTAGCGTATAAAAAAAAGAGAGGTGGTGTAGGGCTTAATTTAGCTTTAGGTATTTCTTTAATGTTCTTATACGTGTTTTTTTTAAAAGTAGCAGAGGTATTAGGTGGTGTAGCTGGTGCAAATGCTTTATTAAATGTATGGGTTCCAAATATAGTATTTGGACTATATTCATTTTATTTATATTTTAATGCAAGAAAATAAATTAAAAAATTACTTTCATTTACATTTTATTGTATTTATTTGGGGGTTTACCGCTATACTTGGTGCGTTAATTTCTATAGATTCTGTACCGTTAGTTTGGTATAGAATGTCCTTAGCAGTAATGTTTATTGCTATTTACTTTTATTTTAAAAAAATATCTTTCAAGGTTGATAAAAAAGGGCTTTTAAAATTTTGTATTTCAGGTATTATAATTGCAGTTCATTGGATTACTTTTTTTGAAGCCATAAAAGTATCAAATGTTTCAGTTGCTTTAGTTACTATGAGTACAGGAGCTTTTTTTGCATCATTAATAGAACCTTTATTTTTTAAAAGAAGAATAAAAACAATAGAAACTATATTAGGGTTACTTGTAATTGTAGGTTTATATATAATTTTTAATTTTCAAAGTAACTATACTCTTGGAATTGTATATGCTTTGATATCGGCTTTTTTATCAGCTTTATTTGCAGTTTTAAACGGTCTTTTTATCAAAAAATATGAGGCAAATGTTATTTCATTTTACCAGTTGTTATTTGGTGCTTTAGGAGTTAGTTTATATTTAGGTATTACTCAGAAATTCAATATTAAGTTTTTTCAAATTGCAACTAATGATTGGTTATACTTAGTTTTATTAAGTAGTGTTTGTACAGCGTATGCTTTTATAGCATCTGTAAAAGTGATGAAATATATAACACCATATACAGTAATGCTAACTATTAATTTAGAGCCTGTTTACGCTATTTTTTTAGCCTTAATTATATTTGGAGAAAAAGAAAAAATGAATACGGAGTTTTATTATGGTGCATTTATTATTTTATTAATAGTTTTATTAAACGGAATTTTAAAAAATAAATCTTCTATAAAAAATAAATTAAAGAAAAAATAATATTTTAAAAAAACGTAGTAAGCTAAACATTACAATTTTTTAGTATGTTTGCCTTTACAAAGAACTAAATGATATAATCAAACTATATATAATGGAGTATTTAGATTTTGAATTGCCAATAAAAGAATTAGAAGATCAGTTGGTAAAGTGTTTTGCTATAGGAAAAGAAAGTGAAGTTGATGTAACAGAAACTTGTAGTAAAATTGAAAAAAAATTAGAAAAAGCAAAAAAAGAAATATATAAAAATATAACCCCTTGGCAGCGTGTACAATTATCACGTCATCCAAATCGTCCTTATACATTAGATTATATTAATGCTATTTGTGGTGATACTTTTATGGAATTACATGGTGATCGTAATGTAAAAGATGATAAAGCTATGATTGGTGGTTTAGGAAAAATTGGTGACCAGTCATTTATGTTTATCGGCCAGCAAAAAGGATACAATACAAAAACTCGCCAATATCGTAATTTTGGAATGGCAAATCCAGAAGGATATCGTAAGGCATTACGTTTAATGAAAATGGCAGAAAAATTTGGTATTCCTGTAGTAACATTGGTAGACACTCCAGGTGCTTATCCTGGTTTAGAAGCTGAAGAACGTGGGCAAGGTGAAGCTATTGCGCGTAATATTCTTGAAATGACGCGTTTAAAAACACCTATTATAACAATTGTAATTGGTGAAGGTGCTTCGGGAGGGGCTGTTGGTATTGGAGTAGGAGATAGAGTATATATGATGGAAAATACATGGTATACTGTAATTTCACCAGAATCATGTTCTTCTATTTTATGGCGTAGTTGGGAGTATAAAGAAAAAGCTGCAGAGGTATTAAAATTAACCGGAGATGATATGGTAAGGTTAAATTTAATTGATGCTATTATAGAAGAGCCTTTAGGTGGTGCACATAGAGATAGAAATGGAGCCTTTAAAGCTGTTGAAAGCCAAATATTATTAGCATTTGAAGAGTTGAAAGATCTTAATGATATTGATTTAGTAGCTCAGCGAATGGATAAATATGCAGCTATGGGTGTATATCAAGAATAATGATAAGTTACTAAAATATTTATAATAAAAAAATCGCCTTTTTAAGGCGGTTTTTTTATTATATTCTTTTTTATAAATTTACTGTTATTTTTAATTAATAATGGATATTAATATTTTAACGTTATATATAATAAAAAAAGAATACTATTTTTGTTCTAATTTTTTCTATTTCAAATAGAAAAATTAAAGAAAGAAGTAAAAAGATAACTTTATATTTTAAGGTGTTCATAAAATTAAATAGAAAGTATAATGTTAAATACAATAAAAAAATATACAGTTTTTATTCTTAAAGGAAAATATTGTTAAAAATAACAAGAAAGATAATAACGGTGAATTAATTTAATTATTATCAAATAACTAAGCTAGCTCAAGCTATTTATTAATTTTTCCTGAGTAGACTAAAATAAAACATTAAAAATTTATGATTATTAGTTCTTGAAAAAAGGATATTAAGTTTTAATTATCATATACTAACGGTACTAAAATTAGTAAAAGAGTAGTTTTTGTAGTTAAAGGAAGTTCTTTTTATGGGTGCATTTAAATGTAATAATGATTTTCATTATGTGAAAATCATTATTAAAATATATATTAAAGATAGAGTATCTAAATTTATTTAGTAACAGTTGTTTTTAGTTTTACATGTGATACTTTATCGAATACTGCTAAAGATATTATGTTTTATGTATAATCATGATTATTTTACTTACCAAAAATTATTCATCCTTATAAAGAGTTGTACAATATTTAGAGAAAATAATATTTTAATAAAAATCAGTTCTTTTCCTTAGGCTTGTAAATAACAATTATTTGAATTAGAATAGCAAGAAAGATTAAAATATATATTTCCATTTGAGTAAATAACTCTACAGAATCAATTGCTTTTTTACTCATTGAAGTTTGCCTTGCTCCTTCATTTAATTGAATTTTTGACAACTTATAAAGGTTTTCTTTAATATTCTTAACTCGATTATTTAATAATATATTTTGAGAAAAATTTGATTGAGTAAAAACAGCTTCAGAATTTTTTAATAATTGAAAATTTTTATTAAAGTCATTAAATGTATCGCTTTCTTCTTTTGTGAGTTTTGTTTGTTTAAATCTAAAAATTAAATCTTGAATATCTTTATTCACTTGCTTATTTCTTTCTAAAAAGAAAATTGAATCAGATTTAACAATTGCAACTTCTTTTTCTTGAACAGCTTTTGACATTTCAAAAATTAAATCATTTGCTACAAGCCTATCTTCATAAATTGTAATTACTGAATCTTTTACTCGTAAAAAATTATTTCTGTCTATTAAGTTTGTTGCAAGAATTAACACAAAAACCATAAGGATACCGAGTACCCATTTTATTTTGTTGTAAAATGCCATAATAATTATATTTAGGATAAAATATACTACAAATTTACAAAAAATGTTACATAACAAGATGTATGAAATATAGCTAATAAAGGATTTAACAAAGATTTATGCCTATTTAAAAGTTTTTTAAATTTGTTTTTTGAGTAAATTAATATAAAAACAAAATTATAAAAATACGTTTCGTATTTAATCTAAAAATTAGCATTTATTTAAGTTTTATGTATAAGCACGTTAAAAATAAATATTCAAAAAGTAAACTCATAAAAGAACTATAAAGTTTGATAATTTTGTGGTTTTAAAAAAGCTCTAAGGAGTAACCAAAGAGCTTTTATTTATTATTTATTTTTAATGTGTTCGTTTAATTGTTTAGACCATTTATCAACCAATACCAATTCGCCTGTTAGTTGTATATTATCTTCAGAATATAATTCAAATTTTATTTCGGGTTTGAATTTATTTGTAGGCATATAAATAACTAAGTTCAACACGTTCAATAATATTTAAATTTTTAAAAGTTCTTGTACTTTTTAAAGCTTTACAAATTTCAATTTCAGAAAGGTCTACAAATTGTGAAATAGCTTTTTCTTTTTTCTGCTTAAAGAAAAAAACAAAGTTTTTATTCTCATCAATTCCAATAACAAAATCACCACAAAATTCATGTTGATTGATTTTACCTTTATGTTCTTCTGCGATTTTTTTTAGAGAAATTAACATTTTATTTTCTCTCTTTTTTCTACTACGATTCATTAGTATAAATGGTACAATACAGATAATTATTATTATAACTCCAACTATGGTGCTTCCTAAATTCATTTTTAGTTTTTTTTAATTTATAAGTTAAACTTTACGTTTATTGTAAAATTTTAAAAATTAAGAGACAAGTCAATCTTATAATTATTGACAGCTAAAAAAATTACCAAAAATAGTGAGAAGGAAAAATAATGTCTTTTTTTCGATGTTGTATTAAAAAAGTTACTAAATAGTTGGTATATTGAGAAAATTTTGTTTTAAGTAATTGTTCAATTATTTTAGCTATTGTCCAAAAACTTTTAAATGATTTTTTTAAATTTGGTGTAAGTAAGTTGTTATAATTATTTTCTGAACTTTCAGATTGAGATGTGTTAGTTAAAATTTTTTCAGATAAAATTGAAACTACTTTCTTTTTAGAAAATGTTGAATCGTAATTAAAACTAAAAAAATGATTAAGTAATTTTTTATTGTTATTAGTTGTAAAGCAACTAATAACAATAAAAATAACGAAACTTAATATTCTATTTTTCACAAGGCAAATATAATTAAGTAATTTATTATTTATATAATTATATAAGCGTATTTTAAACTGTACTTATTCTTGTAATATTATGTTAATTGTGTTTTACTTAAATATACCTTAATAAAAAAGCAACCAAATTTGGTTGCTTTTTTATTAAGGTATATTTAAAAACTTATGAGTTTGTAAAGAAACACGCCATTTAGGGTGTTTCATAACATAATCTACAATTAACGGAGTCATTTGTTCTTTTTTACTCCATTCAGGCTGTAAAAATAGTTGACATTTTTTTCCAACCTTTTCAGCTTGTTCTTCAGCAAATTGAAAATCATTTTTATTATGAATAATCATTTTTAATTCATCAGCTTCTTTATAACATTCCTTTGTAGGGAGTTTTGTTTTTTTAGGCGATAAGCAAAACCAATCCCAAACACCAGAAAAAGCATAGGCACCAGAAGTTTCAATATGCGTTTTCATTCCTTTATCTTGAAGCTTTTTTGTAATATAATCTAAACTCCACATTAAAGGCTCTCCGCCAGTAATAACAACTGTTTTAGCGTACTGTTTAGCATTGTTTACAATTAAATTGGTTTTAGTTGGTGGATGTAAGTTAGCATTCCAACTTTCTTTAACATCACACCAATGGCAACCAACATCACAGCCACCAATTCTAATAAAATAAGCCGCAGTACCTGTATGCGCGCCTTCTCCTTGAATGGTATAAAACTCCTCCATTAGTGGAAGCATTTCACCTTTATCAATTAACTCTTGTACTTCTTTTTTCAACATAAGAATGCAAAGATAGTTAACATTAAAATTTTATGAATCATTTTTGTTACTTTTACGTGTTTTATCAACAAAAGAATTGCAATAAAATGAATAGAACTGAAATTTTTTTCAATTATATAAGTGAAGGATATAAAAGTAAAGGAGATTTTATCACCTTAGGAGCAGGAATGTTAGGTGAAGAAACTATAACAAATGCTTTGGTAAATATTCCTTTAAAAACGCTAAATCGTCACGGATTAATAGCAGGAGCCACAGGTACTGGTAAAACTAAAACATTACAGGTGTTAGCAGAAAACATGTCTGAGAAAGGAATTCCTGTATTATTGATGGATATTAAAGGAGATTTAAGTGGGTTGGCACAACCAAGTGCGGGCCATGTGAAAATTGATGAACGTCATAAAAAAATAGGAATTCCTTTTAACGCGACAAAGTTTCCTATTGAAATTTTATCTATTTCAGAACAAAATGGAGTGCGTTTGCGTGCAACTGTTTCAGAATTTGGACCTGTTTTATTATCTCGTATTTTAGATTTAACAGAAACACAATCAGGTATTGTTGCTATTATTTTTAAATATTGTGATGATAATAAACTACCATTATTAGATTTAAAAGACTTTAAAAAATTACTTCAGTTTATTACCAATGAAGGAAAAGAAGAGTTACAAGCAGAGTACGGGCGTATTTCTACTGCAAGTACGGGTGCTATTTTAAGAAAAATTGTAGAGATTGAACAACAAGGGGGTGATTTGTTTTTTGGTGAAAAATCTTTTGAAGTAGATGATTTAACAAGAGTTGATGAAAACGGACGTGGAGTAATATCTGTTTTACGTTTAACAGATATTCAAGATAAACCTCAATTATTTTCTACTTTTATGATGCAGTTATTAGCCGAAGTTTATGAAAATTTTCCTGAGAAGGGTGATAGTGATAGACCTGAGTTAATTATTTTTATTGATGAAGCTCACTTGGTTTTTGAAGAGGCATCAAAAGCATTGTTAAATCAAATTGAAAGTATTGTAAAGTTAATTCGATCAAAAGGAATTGGATTGTATTTTGTAACTCAAAACCCAAAAGATGTACCTGAAGATGTTTTAGCACAGTTAGGAATGAAAATTCAGCACGCTTTACGTGCTTTTACAGCCAAAGATAGAAAGGCTATTAAGTTGGCAGCAGAGAATTATCCTGACTCTGAATATTATGATACAAAAGAAGTTTTGACTCAATTAGGTATTGGTGAAGCATTAGTTTCTGTTTTAAATGAAAAAGGAATTCCAACACCTTTAGTTAGAACAATGTTACGTGCACCAATGAGTAGAATGGATGTACTTACTGATTCTGAAATTAAAGATGTTTTAAATAATTCGACTTTAATACCTAAATATAACACCACTATTGATAGAGAGAGTGCTTACGAGTTATTAAATAAAAAAATAGAAGTAATTAATCAAGAGAAAGCAGCTGAAATTAGTAAAGAAGAGGCTGAAAAAGCTAATAAATATTCAAAAACAACAAATAGTAGTACTCGGCAAAACCCAATTATAAAAGTACTAACAAGTGCTACTTTTATCCGTAGTGTATTTGGAATTTTAAAAAAGGTGTTAAAGTAAAACAAATAAAGAAAGAGTGCGTTTTACTGTAAAAGATAAAACTAATTTAACTAATATAAACTAATAAATAAATGAAAAATATAATCAAACCTTTAATTATAACATTAATTTCAGTTATATTTATACAGTGTGGAAATAGTAAGTACGATGTTTCTAAGGGTAAAATAGGGGAATTAACAACTAAAACAACTATTAACGAAGTTACTAAAATTTTTAAGAATGATTCTATTGTTAAAATTTTAAGCGAAGGTGCTAAAGGAAATAATTTTTTTCAAGAAGATGATAAATACTTAATTTTTGAAAAGGGAGGGAAACATTTATTAACTATTGTACCTAAAGAACAATTAGATTCTTTATCTACAATTAGAAGTGTTGAAATTTTTGACGAGCGTTTTAAAACTGTTACAGGTTTAAATATTAATTCACTGTTTCAAGAGATTAATGCAAATAATACGATTAGTAAAGTAGAATCATCATTTTTATCAGCTACTTTATTTATTGATGATTTAAACGCTACAGTTTCTATTGATAAAGAAGATTTAGGGTTGAAAGATTTTAGTACACAAAAAGTAAGTATTGAACAAATTCCTGATTTAGCGAAAATAAAATCATTAACTATTTGGTTTAATTAACTTAAATATATAATAAATAGTTACTTCTTTTAAAAAAAAACTTACAATTTTTTAAAAATTGTAAGTTTTTTTTATATTTATAAAGTAAAAAAAAATATAAGCAGATTGGCTTTAACTTAGTACGTATATACTTGGCCCCGATTGCAGCATTTGTTTGAGCTCCTTGCAAAGAGTGAGTTCGGAAAGTGGGAAACAGCTTCTACTATGTTTATTTATAAATAAGTTTTAAAGGGTTAAAATAGTTAATAATACTCCTAAAAGTATTGCCGTAAACTTTTTGAAATTAAATTTATGATTTTCTGAACTTTCAAAAAGTATAATTGTAGAAATATGCAGAAAAACACCAATTATTAAAGCGGTTATTTCAGTGTGATATTGATTAAAAAAAGAAACTTTATCAGATACTAAAACACCTAGCGGACTCATTATAGCAAAAATACTTAAAAATAGTATTATTGTTTTTTTACTGTAATTTGTTTGTAATAAAAAGGTGGTTAAAACAATGGCAATAGGAATTTTATGCACAATAATAGCACCAAGTAAATTGTCTCCTGCATGGTGTATTGGTAGTCCTTCAGAAAAAGCATGGATACATAAACTAACAAATAATAGCCATGGAAAGGGAGATTTATCAGCATGTACATGAATATGGCCGTGTTCAGCTCCTTTAGAAAAAGATTCTAATACTGATTGAATAATGATACCTGCTAAAATTAAAATTCCTATTTTTTTAGTACTATGTGTATGTGTGTAAACTTCAGGAAGTAGGTGTAATATTGTAACTGATAATAAATAAGCACCACTAAAGGCTAATAACAAACGCACGTGTTTGTTACTTGGTTTTAAAATTAAAACTAGTAAAGAACCTACTAAAACAGCTATTATTAGTAATATGTAACTCATTTTGCAATTAATATTAATCTATCTGAAGTATTTGTTTCAAAATTGTTTAAAGCGTAATCCCCAAAAACATGTTTTATTTTTAAGTTAGCTTTTTTAAAATATGTTTGCATTTTCGCTAAGGTTAAAAATTTTACTTGTTCAGTGTAAGTGTGTTGTTTGTTATCAGCAAAAAAAGAAATGTGTTTTAATATAAAGCCATCTTTAATTTCTCTTTTAATATGAAACTCAATACCATCTATTGTTTTAGTTTCGTTTTCAACTAAATATTTTTTTACCTTTTCTACATTTAAAAAGTCTAAAACACAAACACCATTGTTTTTCAGGCCATTTTTTATGCTTTTTAAAATAGCAATATCTTCGTTATCATCATCAAAATAGCCAAAACTTGTAAATAAGTTAAAAATAGCATCGTATTTTAGCTTAATAGGGTTACGCATGTCCCAAATTTCAAAATGTAAGTTTTCATTTTCAAATTTTTTTGCGTGTGTAATACTATTACTACTTAAATCGCCACCAGTAACTTTATAACCTAGCGAGTTTAAGTAAACAGCATGTCGTCCTTTACCACATGGTAAATCAGCAATATGACTAGATTTAGGTAGTTTTAGAAATGAGGTTATGTTACGCATAAAAAATTGTGCATCAGCATCATTTCTATGTTTGTATAGGGTATGATAATAAGTGGTGTCGAACCAAGAGGTAAACCAATCTGTTGTTTTCATATGTATAAGGTCTGCAAAAATACATAAATCTTACGTTTTTTAGATTGAAACAAGAAAAGATTCCTATCAACCCAAAATTAGCTGTACTTTTGCAATGAAATTTTACAGTTACATGGAAAAAGATTTTAAAATGACAGCCATTACAATGGCAGGGTTAGAAGGAGTACTAGCTGATGAACTAAGAAAATTAGGTGCTCAGGATGTTAAAGAAGGAATACGTAATGTTACTTTTAAAGGAGATACTGGTTTTATGTACAAAGCAAACATTGCTTTGCGTACAGCTATTCGTATTTTAAAACCAATTAAAAAGAGTAAAATTTTTGATGAAGAAGATTTATATGAGGCTATTCAGCGTATAAAATGGGATCGTTATATTGATGTTGACGGAACTTTTGCTATTGGAGCTGTTGTAAATTCTAAAAATTTTACAACTAATTCGCATTACATTAGTTTAAAATCTAAAGATGCGATTGCTGATTATTTTATGAGTAAATATAAAAAGCGTCCGAATGTAGATTTAAAATATCCGGATGTTAAAATTCATATACATATTCATAATGAATGGTTAACAATTTCTTTAGACTCTTCAGGTGATTCATTACATAAAAGAGGGTATAGAAGTGCTACAAACATTGCCCCAATTAATGAGGTACTAGCAGCTGGATTGGTTTTATTGTCAGGATATAAAGGTGAAGAGAATTTTATTGACCCAATGTGTGGTTCGGGTACTATATTAATTGAAGCAGCAATGATTGCTAATAATATACCGGCTAATATAAACCGTAAGCATTTTGCTTTTGAAAATTGGAAAGATTATGATGAAGAATTATATTTTGTAATTCAGGATGCTTTATTAAAAAAAATTACAAGTTCTCATTTTAAAATAATGGGGTTTGATAAAGCACCTTCAGCAGTAACTAAAGCAAAACAGAATATTATTAATGCTAATTTAGAGGAGTTTATAGGTATACACCATGTTAACTTTTTTAATTCAAAAAAAGAGGTTTTTGGTAAAACAACTATTTTATTTAATCCGCCTTATGGTGAGCGTTTAAATATTGATGTTGAGGAATTTTATAAAAAAATAGGAGATACATTAAAGCATAATTATCCTAATTCATCAGCGTGGTTAATTACATCTGATATGCAGGCTTTAAAACATGTTGGTTTGCGTACTACTAAAAGAATTCCTCTTAAAAATGCCGATTTAGATTGTCGTTTTGTGCAATATGAGTTGTATGAGGGTAGTAAAAGAATTAAAAAAGATTCTGACATAGAAGAGTAGAAAAAAATCCGGTGAAGCATTCATCGGATTTTTTTTACTAAAGATAATTTACTATTTTAATTATAGTAATATTATTTGTTTGATAATTGAGAAAAAAAGATTTTATCATAAAAAGTAAGATATCACTGATATATTAAAAAATATATTTATTTCCAGGTAACAATATCATTAAAATTTCGTCTAGTTTTTTTATGGGTAGGATCTTCTTTTCTGTGTCCTAAAGCTAGCATATATGATAAACCATACTTATTTGTATCAATATTAAATTTTTCACGTAATAATTCTGTTGCTTTTTCTTCATGAAAACCTTCAATTGGGCAACTGTCAATACCCGCTAAAGCGGCAGCTGTCATCATATTACCTAATGCAATGTATGTTTGTTTTGAAGCCCAGTCAAATAATTTTTTATCGGTATTTAAATTAAAATCACGTTCCTGAAATTCTCTATAAAATTTAGAGTACATTTCAATAGCCTCTTCAGGAAGTTGTTTTATATCTTTCATCATATGAGAAATATAATCAGAATTCCATTTTGTCATCGGAGCCTTCATGCTTAAGCCTAAAATAAAATGACTCGCTGTATCTAGTTTTAATGGAGCTCCCCAAGCTACAGGTTTTAATAACTCTCGTAATTCTTTATTTTGAACAACTATAAAATGCCAAGGCTCAAAACCAAATGAACTAGGTGATAAGTTAGCGGTTTGTAGGACGAATTTTATTTCGTTATCTGACAGTTTTTTTGTGCTATCAAATTCTTTTGTAGCGTGCCTAAATTTAAAAGCATTTAGAATGTCTTCTTTTAATATATTTGGTGTTTTCATATTTTTAACTATACTTATTATAGTTTCAAATTTAAGTATAGTAAATTACCTTTGCAATAACGGTTAAAAAGGATAGTATAATTTTTAATAAAAATATGTATAAATTTAAAGGAAAAGAATACCCTTGCTGTGCTAGTTTAACAATGGGAGTTATTGGAGGAAAATGGAAAACGGTAATTTTATATCATTTAATACCAGGAGCTTTACGTTACAATGAGTTGAGAAAAAAAATGCCTATGGTTACTGAACGTACTTTAAGTTTACAGTTATAAAAATTAGAAAATGACGGTATAATTAAAAGGAAAGTATATACATCTAAACCACCCTTAAAAGTAACGTATTGTTTTACTGACTTAGGAAAAACGTTAATACCTTTAATTCAAGCTATAGCTAACTGGGGAGTTTTTGTGGTAGAAAAGGAGTATGAATAATATATACTAATATGTTTTGAATGATAAATTAAAAACATTTTCAATAAAGTAGTAGTTGTGTGTTTAGGTAATTTATTTAGTGAAATTAAAAACGGAATAGAAAATACGCCAAATATTTTTTGTAAATAGGTAATTAGTAGTCGCTTATTGTAAAATAAAAACAGCATTTAGTTACCTAAATGCTGTTTTAAATATATTTAATAAAGCTTAGTTAACTGAATCACTTAAGCCAGCACCTGCTTTAAATTTAACAACGTTTTTAGCAGCAATTTGAATTTCTTTTCCTGTTTGAGGGTTTCTACCTGTTCTAGCAGCTCTTTCAGAAACAGACCAAGTTCCCCATCCAACTAATGCAACTTTGTTTCCTGATTTTAAAGACTTAGTAACGTTAGTTGTTAAAGAATCTAATGCAGCTTTAGCTGAAGCTTTAGAAATTCCTGCGTCAGCAGCCATTGCATCGATTAAATCTGATTTGTTCATAATTTTAGTAATTTTAAAAATTAATTTTTGTTTTTCGCTTAATAGCTCAACAAATATAGTAGGAATGCGGTACTATGCAAGTTTTGACCTTAAAAAAATAAGCTTTTGTTAATAAAATAGGGGTAATTGTTAATAACCTCACTTGTTTTTTATAAAAACACGCTAAAACCTTATAAATAAAGGGTTACAGCGCTTTTGCATCTTTGTTAAATTGAAAACCATTTAATAAACTTTTAGCATCCATTAATTTTTTTCCAGAAATTTTTATTTGATTAATAATGAGGTATCCGTCTATTGTAGCAATTTTTAATTCTTTTTTAGAAGCAATCACAGTTCCATATGCTAAACTGTGATTAGAAAACTCTTTTGTAGTTCCGTATATTTTAGCTGAAATATCTTCTTCACCATTTTTAATAGTAGTCCAAGCAGCTGGGTAAGGATTTAATCCTCTAATATGATTGTAAATATCATTTAAAGGTTTAGACCAATCTATTTTACAATTATCAGGATATAGCTTATGAGCAGGTTTTTCTTCTAATTTAGGTTGCTTTATAGTGTTTATATTTCCAGTAGCTATTAAGTCTAATGTTTCAGCAACTAACTGAGCACCTAAATACATTAACCTATCATGTAATTCACCAACAATTTCGGTATCACTAATGATAACTTCTTTTTGTAAAATAATTTCCCCCGTATCAATTTTATCATCAATAAAAAAAGTAGTTACTCCTGTTTTAGTTTCACCATTTATAAGTGCCCAGTTAATAGGCGCTGCTCCACGGTATTCTGGTAGTAAAGAAGCGTGTAAGTTAAAGGTACCATATTCTGGCATTGTCCAAATAGTTTTAGGTAACATTCTAAAGGCAACGACTATTTGTAAATTAGCATTCCATTTTTTTAAATCAGCCTGAAATTTTTCATTTTTTAAGTTAGGGGGCTGTAAAATAGGTAAATTTTGAGAAAGGGCATATTTTTTAACTGCAGATTCATTTAGTTTACGACCTCTGCCGGCAGGTTTATCAACAGCAGTAATTACTCCTACTACATTATAATCATTTTCAATAAGGTGCTTTAAAATGGTTGCAGCAAAATCTGGCGTTCCCATAAAAACGATACGTAAATTTCTCATTTATAATAAAAAGTATTTATTGTTAGTAAAGTTTATTTTTTCTTCAGATAATAATGTTCGCAAAAGTATTAAAATGTTAGCTTCTTTTTCGTGTAGTTGTATAGCAATTTGATAAACTGTTAAAGGAGGACTTTGCTTTAACAGTTTTATAATATCTGTAGGTTCTATAATAATTTTATTTTTTTCTTTTAAACAAACATCACAAATACCACATTTTTTAACAGTATTTTCATCAAAATAAGTAAGTAATTGTATGCTTCTACAAACTGTATCATTTTTTATAAATTCAATTAAATTTTTATTTTTTTGTTTTTTTTGAGCTAAATAAAGCGTAATGTTTTTAGATACGTTGTTTATTGTTTTATCATCTTCTCTAGGGTGAAGAAAAAATAATTCTGAATTATTACTAGCTTTATTGTATTCAATTAAATTCTGATCAAGCATGTTTTCTAACTCTTTAATTACCTGCTCAGAGGTAATTCCAGCTTTTTTAGCAATATGAAATTCATCAATTTTAACAAAATTTTCAAAAACTCCACCATATAAACGTAATAGCGTTTGTACAAAGTTTTTTGATATTTTATTTTGTTTACAATATGATAAAATATGTTGGCTAGACACGGTAAATAAAATGGTTGATTTTTGCTGAAAATTAGCATTTAACTCAATAATTCCGTAACTGTTTAATAATTGTAAAGCGTTATAGGTTTTATTAGGAATAAAGGTGTATTTATTACAGAACTCTAAAAAGTTAAAATCAAAAGCTGTTTCAATAAGTTCACCTTTGGTAATTTGAAAATGTTGATATAGTTTTTGATGGATAAGTTTTATCTCGTTAATAACGGGTAATGATTTTTTTAATACATTTTCACTTTCTTTAATATCACTTTTATTAGTTAAAACAACAGCAAAAGCTTTGTTACCATCTCTTCCACCACGGCCTGCCTCTTGAATATAATTTTCTAGCGATGCAGGAAGGTTTATATGTACAACAACTTTAACATTAGCTTTATCTATCCCCATACCAAAAGCATTAGTGGCTACTATTATTGGTGTTTTTTCGGTCATCCAATTTTCAAAAGCATGTTGTTTTTCAATACTCGATAATCCTCCATGATAAAAACCACTTTTAAAACCATTAGCATTTAAGTAGGTAGAAATATTTTTAGCTTTAACTCTAGAATTTACATAAACAATTGAAGGAGCTTTTATTTTTGTAAAAATCTGATTTAATTTATGAAGTTTATCATCTGTGTTAAAAATTTGATAAGCTAAATTTTTTCGATAAAAAGATTTTTTAAAAACCTTTACGTCTGTTAAATTTAATGAAGTAATAATATCTTCAAGTACTTTTTTTGTAGCTGTTGCAGTTAAAGCAATAAAATTTATAGACGGATGTAGTTCTTTTAAAATAGTAATGTTTTGATAAGACGGACGAAAATCATGCCCCCATTCAGAAATACAATGAGCCTCATCAATAGCAATTAAATTTACATTTAACTGTTTTATTTTTTCTTGAATAAAACGAGATTGTAAACGCTCAGGAGAAAGGTATAAAAATTTAATTTTTCCAAAACGGATATTATCAAAAAGCGTAATTACATCATTTTGAGAGCTGCCTGATGGTATTATAGTAGCTTTAATACCTTTACTTATAAGGTTGTCTACTTGGTCTTGCATTAATGCAATTAATGGCGAAATAACAATACAAACCCCTTCATTAATTAAAGCAGGAATTTGAAAACAAATAGATTTTCCACCCCCAGTAGGTAGTAAAGCAATTGTGTTTTTACCTGATAAAACAGTGTTTATAATTTCTTGTTGAGTGTCTCTAAAAGAAGTATGCCCCCAATAATGTTGTAATATTTCTATTGATTTTTCATGCATAATTTTATAATGATTCTAAAATAAAAGTACAGCGTTTTTTTACAGAAGCAAAAGGAATATTAATAATATTATAGCCAATTTCTAGATATGTTTTTTGTAAAAAAGCATCAATTTTAACAGCTTGTTCAAAAGTTTCGTAACGTTCATTATCTGAACAATAAATGTTTTTCCAAGGACTACACATAAAAACTTTAGTGTACAAATATTGATGGCTTTTTTCTTTATAAATAGGCGGGTATTCATTACCTAGGTAGTTCATATATGCATGTATGTCAGGTATTCCTCTGTCAAAAAAAACAACATCAGTATTACAGTTATGAGCCTTTAAGTATTGTTGTTCTCTACCTTTTAGTAACATTTCACTAAAAAGCAATGGTTGTTCTAAAAACAATTGATCTATCCCTTGTTTTTGAGCTTTTACTATTACTTCTCTAGAAATTTCAGGCATACAAGTATACCCGAGTGTTTTTAACTCTTTTAAAATTGAAGTTTTACCAGTGCCAGGACCTCCTATTAAAACTATTTTTTGTTGCATAAAGCAAAAGTATAAGTTTCAATTTATAAATGTAATAAATAGTGTAATTTTGTGTTTCATCATTTTTAAGTTATTTTAATGGTGAAAATTAAATTTTAGAGAAACAATAGCAAGCATTATGGTAGACAGAGAGGCGTTTTACAGTAAATTAAAAACACAATTAGAAGATACAACTAAATTTCCAAGTAAATATTTATTTAAATTTATTGTACCTACGGATGAAAATCAAGAAGAAGAGGTAAAAGGATTATTTAATAAAGGAGGGGTGGTTATTGAAACAAAAACATCAAAAACAGGTAAATATCATAGTATATCTATTTTTTTAAATGTTAAATCGGCTGATGAGGTAATAGCTTATTATAAAAAAGCAGATGTTATTAAAGGTATAATTTCATTATAATGCGTCATTATTTTTTATTTTTAGTTATTTTATTAACAACTAATTATTCTTTTGCTCAAAAGGATAAAGTGCTACTTCGTATAAATAATTTACCTGTAAAGGTTTCTGAGTTTAAACAAGTTTATGAGAAAAATTTAGCACTTCTGGAGGAGGATGCTAAAAAAATAGATAATTATCTTGAACTTTTTATAGATTATAAATTAAAAGTTCAAGAAGCATATGCCTTAAAATTAGATACTTTAGCTAGTTTTAAAAAAGAGTTGTTGGCGTATGAAAAACAATTAATGGTGCCTTATTTACAAAATGATGCATATATAGCTAAGTTGGTAAAACAAGCCTATAATCGTCAATTAAATGAAGTTAAGGTAAGTCATATTTTAGTTAAATATTCAAAAAAAGAAGGTAGTTTTGATACCTTAACTATTTATAAAAAAATAAATAATCTTCGAAATAAAATTTTAAAAGGA